>CAZRTW010000001.1:0-16607 GCA_964603145.1 uncultured Candidatus Saccharibacteria bacterium
TCTCTCGTCTTACGTTCTTTGGCCTGTTTTCTCTCCAGCATCGCGGACAGGAATCTTCTGGTATCACAGTAGGAGATGGCGAAAAACTTCTCTCGCACCGAGGCATGGGTCTTGTTTCTGCTGCCTACAACGAAGACCATCTAAAGCGTCTTCAAGGTCATATTGCCATCGGTCACAATCGCTATTCAACGAGTGGTGACTCAATGCTCACTCACGCTCAGCCAATTGCTGTTGGTGAGAAGAAAATTAAGCATCACGACAAGGATATTTTTCATGAAGATGCAGACGGCGGTATTGTTGCACTCGCACATAACGGAAACCTTCCATCAGTTCTTGCACTCATTGATTTTCTTAAAGATAAAGGTGTTCACCTCGAGGATCGCACCGATTCCGAGCTCATGACTGAAGCAATCGCCGTTGGCATCAAGGAGGGGAAGAGTCTTCCAGAATCCGTCAAAGAAGTGTTGCCACTTTTCACTGGAGCGTTTGCCATTGTAGTCATAACAGCTGACACTCTTGTTGCGGTTCGTGATTCGTTCGGCATGCGCCCACTCTCTGTTGGAAAAATCAACGGAGGTTTTGCAATCGCTTCTGAATCATGCGCCTTCCAAGCTATGGGCGCAGAATTTATCCGTGAAGTTGATCCGGGTGAAATGCTTGTGATTAACGAAGAGGGAATGCAGGCCGAACAGGTAATGGCTCCAAATCCAAAACTCGATATTTTTGAATTCGTATACTTTGCTCGTCCGGACTCTATTCTCTCGGGGAAGCTTGTCTATGATGTTCGCCGCAATTCTGGTATTGAACTTGCCAAGGAAATAAAAATCGATGCAGACATGGTTGTGCCAGTTCCAGAAACAGCTATGCCGGTTGCCGTCGGGTATGCGCATGCGACAGGACTTCCGATCGAAATGGCACTGGTGAAAAATCGTTACATTCATCGAACATTCATTGAACCTGAACAGCATATCCGTGAGCTTGGTGTAAAACTCAAACTCACTCCGCTTGCTCCAGTTTTGAAAGGGAAGCGCATCGTACTCATGGACGACTCTATCGTGCGCGGAACAACAAGCCGTCAGCTCATCAAGGCAATTTTTGAAGCAGGTGCCAAAGAAGTACACTTCCTCATCTCAAGCCCGCCAGTGAAATTCCCGGACTACTACGGTATCGACACCCCAGTACAGGAAAAGCTGATCGCTTCACAAAAGACAGTGGAAGAAATCCGTGAGTATCTCGGCGCAACATCACTTCACTTCCTCTCGCTCGACGGCCTCATCCGCGCAACCGGACTTTCTCGTGATGTGCTCTCAACATCCTGCTTTACAGGGGAATACCCAATCGACATTTTCGAACGAGCAAAGGATATCTCGTACAACGTACCGAAGGATTAATCTAGTTTGATATCTCTTCAAAGAAGCGGTACTATAATACATAGTATGGAAAACAATGCGGGCTCCCCAATTCCTCAAAAAGAGTTCGTTCCTGCTCCACTAGTGCCTCCTCAGCCCCAAAAAGACCCTTTTCGCAAAGGCATACAGTTCCTAGTTTTTCTAATTGTTCTTCTTGCTCTCGGCATTGCCGGATACATGTTCCGCGATACTTTGTTCCCGGGATTTGCAAATAACTCTTCCACTTCACAGAAGGAGGGATTTTCTTCTAATACCGTTATAAACGGTGATACCTGTTCTCGTACAATTTGCTCAAACACAAATAAGAGCCAGTGTATAGAGCTCGCTGGTACAACACAGGAGAGTGGCGCTTGTTTACTAAATTCAGTTCAGGCTGACTCAAAAGCTCAGGGTCTTTATGAAATCCTTGCAAGTAACCCTCCCGCTGCTTCTGCGGAAGTAGAATAATATTGTATGAAAAAATATTTTATCCTCGCGGCTATCGGTATTGTCTGTATTTTAGGAATTCCTTCGCACAAGGCCATGGCACTTACAGACCTTGATGCAAGCGTGAATACTCCGACATCTGTAACTGCAAACTCAGCAGTTCTCCATGGATACTTGCACTCAACTCATAGTTATCATGGGGGATTTCTCGGATTGTCCACTTTCTGGTCTTGGCCGGTAACTCCATACTTCATATTGGCGGAAGGAAGAGAGAGTACTTTTATAGATGTAACCAGTCCATCTTTCCATTCGACAGAATATCCTAGCCATGCACACGGTGTACCAGAAATGTATATGCGTCGCCAACCATCCCTTTTTAGGCTTCCAGATGTATCAGCCAGTGGACCATTTTCCCGAACGATCAGCAATCTGTTTTGTGGGACCTCGTACAAGGTGGATATTCTTGCCTATACACCTGGTGGTGAAGATTTTCGCAGCGGTTATCGTATCGTAAGTGCGACGCGAGGTGTCCATCCGATCAGTTTCATGACATCTGCTTGCCCGACCCCTTCAGTGGCTCTGACATCAACTACACCACTCTCGGTAAGCTCTGCTCGTCTTATTGGCCATGTGGATCTTGGCGATGCTGCCGTTGTTGCTATTGGTTTTGAATACGGACCGAGTTCAACTTTTTCTTCGGCAGGGTACACTTCCAGTCTACCGGGATCCGGCGTTAGTACATTTACGTATGAACCTTCATACAACTACATTTATGCGATACCTACCAGTACTACTATGGCTGGTCTCAGCGGTTTCGGTACCGCAGCTCATCCTTTTTCACTCAGTTTAGGTGTGCCGACAGCTCCTTCGAACAGGGGCAATTTTTCTGCAGACATTTCTTCACTGAGTTGCGGAGTCACATATCACGTGCGTGCTTGGGCCACAACCTCCGGTGGAACCGGATATAGTCCGGACACAACATTCGTTACTCCTTGTACCGCGCCAAGTGTTCGCACGGATCCAACTCCATCTATATCCGGAATCACGGCAAATTCAGTCAATTTAACCGGACAGGTTCTTAGCTTGGGAGGGTCGCCAACTGTATCCGCAGGATTTGTGTATGGTTCGACTATTGCGTACGGTTCCACCACTTCTCCTTCAACGGTATCTTCTTCAACTGGGGTCAGTGCTCTTTTTACTCAACCAATATTTGGGCTTACATGCGGACAGACCTATCAGTATGCTGCCTATGTCAGCAACAGTGCCGCAACCGTGTATGGCGCAAACAAAACATTCTCTACGCTTGCCTGCGGATCTCCTGCGGTGGAGACATCGCTACCAACAATTGCCTCCGCTCCAAGCCCAGCTGCTCCGTGGTTTTACGCGACTTTTCGTGGAACGCTTACGTATCTCGGCGGTTTTCCAAGTGCAAATGTTAGTTTCCGCTACGGACCAACCACAACATATGGGACGACAATACCAGCGACGACTCCAGGTGCGTCCATGGGAGGCTTAGGTGCATTTTCTTCAAATCGTATAGGACTTCCTTGTGGCACATATCACTGGCAGGCGGTTGCGGATGGTCCGGGTGGTATCGCGTATGGAATCGACCGCACGTTTAATGGCTGCGCAAGTCTTACTGAAGATGATGTTATCCGCGATGAGGGCTCTACGTCAGGCACTGGCTCTAGCGGTGGTGGAGTATTGATTCTACCTGGAAGCACAAGCATCGATCTCGAGTCGGCTATCGGCGGAGAGATTGCGGCATACTTCGCCGAGGTTTTTGCTCCGGACCCTGAAATTCCTGAAGCCGCACCTGAACTTCTCGGTCGTGCGTCACTTCTATTTTTGGTGAATGGCGGTGCTAGTGCGAGCGCTTTGCCTGGTAGTCCTGTCACACTGACATGGCAGGTTGCAAACATTGCTCCAAATAGTTGTGTTGGTACAAGCACCGATCCCGCTTCGACACTTTGGCGTGATACTGCTAAGGCTCCGCTTCGGGATATTTCTCCAGATACTTTAGAAACATATTCTGAAGTATTGATTGCTTCCGAAATGCCAACAGTAAGTTACACCATGCAAGAATGTAAAGGATTTGATGGCTCAACCGTTCCACCGCAAACAGTCACAGTTAATTCTACTTCAGTTGTAGAGACCCCAATTCCTGCGGTTTCTGCTCCGGAACCACTTGTTCCTGTCGCCACACCTACAGAGCCAACAATGAGATGGTTTGAACGATAAAATTTTAGCGTCTTTCTGTTTTATCTAAAGTCTTGCTATAGTGCTTGTGTGAAAAATTTTATACAAAAAACTTTTATACTTTCTCTCGCATTAGGAGTATTGCTTCCTTCTAGTCCAGCATTTGCGCTTACCGCCAACGATCAAAGCTCGTACGTTCCATATACTGGCGCATACGCCTTCGGCACAAACATGGGCTACTACGGCCAGCATTTTCGTGATCAAGATATTGCAGAGCTTGCCTATAATGCTGGTGCCCGAACGATCCGCCCTTCGCTTCCAGACTGGCTCATAACGGGCTATGGCGTTGATGTGCGCACTGATGCGTTTAAAAGATATATCTCTATGGGAATGAAAGACCTGACGGTCTTTC
Organism: uncultured Candidatus Saccharibacteria bacterium; assembly: GCA_964603145.1. Classification (GTDB taxonomy): domain Bacteria; phylum Patescibacteriota; class Minisyncoccia; order Phycocordibacterales; family UBA9973; genus CAITQP01. The sequence goes on from CAZRTW010000001.1 coordinate 4,447, forward strand.
TTGGCGAGCCAAACCAAGGTGGCTATGGCACTCCTAACAATCGCGAAACTATAGTTTTTCCGGGAGCCGACGAGGCTGCGTGGACATTCAAAGGATTATACGAACCGATTTGGCTCGATAGCGGAAAGACTCAAATAAATCCTGCGAACACCTACGCAAATTATGTATACAAAACAGTAAAAGAATATGGACCATACGTAAAATTTTGGGAAATCGTCAACGAACCTGATCTCTCTGGTTCTGCCGGTGCATGGGAAGAGGCAACGCACCCGGAGAGTTGGTTTAAAGTAAATCCACAGCCGAAAGATTTACAGAATTTGAAAGCTCCTGTTTTTTATTACATTCGTGAAATGCGCGTGGCCTATGATGTCATCAAGACACTCGAACCGAATGATTACGTCACGACTGGCGGACTTGGTTTCCCATCATTTCTTGATGTGATTCTTCGCAACACTGACAATCCGGTTGATGGAAGCGTCACTGCCGAATATCCGTTAAAGGGCGGAGCATATTTTGATGTGCTCTCATTTCACTCATATCCGATGTACAGTCTTCGCACGTGGGATAACGGTATTTTTGGTTTCGTCTACAAGCGTCACTCCGATGCAGCGATTGATGTGTTTCTCGATCAAAAAAATCAATTCGATACTATTCTGAAAAAGTACGGCTACGGAACAATTTATCCTGCAAAACAGTGGATAATGACAGAGCTCGATATTCCAGGAAAGACAGTGGGGGACATTTGGGGCTCACAGGAATCATCTAATAATTTTATTGTGAAAGCTGCCGTCATGGCACAGGCAAATAATATTCGACAGATGTACAAATATGGTATGGGACAAAATGAGGCGACTAATGACATCTTTAATACGATGGGTCTCTATGGTGATCTCACGCCAAGCTCAACAACGATTGCGAACGCTCCAAGGACAGAGCAATTTAAAGTATTTCAAACCGAATCAACACTTCTCTATGGAAAAACATACGATGCAAATCGTACGGCACAGCTATCACTACCGCCTTCTGCTCGCGGTGCAGCATTCCGTGATACGAGCGGTCTCTACACGTATGTATTATGGGCGAAGACTTCGGTAGACAAGAGTGAAATCGCGTCAGCTCCATATACATTCCCATTTGCATTTACTGGTGTTCGACGCGAAACAGATTACAGCGTGACCAACCAAAGTGTGAACGCATCACAGAGCGTGACGCTTACCGGAGCGCCATCATTTTTTATCGAGACATCCGGAAGTGGGGGAGGAACAACTCCACCAGATACTGGTTACTATCCGCCGTACATTCCGCCACAGCCAACATACATTCCAAACAATATTTCTCCGACAGTAAACGCGGGAGTGGACAAGACTATCGTCATTACCACAACGCCGGCAGTATCAGTTTTACTATCAGGAACCGCTAATGATCCAGATGGTGGAATCACGCAGTATGCATGGCGACAGGCAGGCGGGCCAAGTACAGTTTCATTTGATACTCCACAGAATCTTTCGACAATCGCGCGCAATTTGGTGAGTGGCAATTATCAGTTTGTACTCACGGTGACTGACACAAGGGGAGCGTCTGCAACCGACGATGTGCGTGTTTCAGTTATCGGCAGTGTAAGCACAAGCACAGGTCGCGTTATGACCACAGCTACTCGTCTTAATGTACGAAACAGAGCAATTGGCACAATCATAACGCGCTTGCCGTACGGCACGCGCGGGCTCGCCACTGAGCAGGCAACAGCAGGTGGTCTCCTCTGGAAAAAAGTAAAATTCGATTCCGGCCTTACTGGTTGGGTCGCAGCACAATATCTCAAAGCAAATTAAAAACCCATGGGTTATGCCCACGGGTTTTTAATTTGCTAGTTCACTCCGTCGTCACCGTTGTTATCGCCTTCGCGGATGGCTTTGCATTTATCACAGTCACAGCGAAAGTCAGGTTGTTTAATAAACTCTTCCTTCATGGGACCGTTTAATATTAGATGTACTTGATCACATAATCCTGTGCGCTTTCCTTCTTCGATAGCATGAGCGAGTTCACGGATGGCGAGTTTAATTTTTTCGATATCTCTTTCCATATAATTTTATGTATGTTATTTGTCGTCTTTCCGGACTCCGATCCGGAATCCAGGTTTTAAATTCTGGATCCTGAATCAAGTTCAGGATGACGCCGAGTGCGCGTCACTTATTAGTACGACCTGGGTAAGCCTCGAGACCTTTCTTCAAAATCTCCATTGATCGTGCGAGATCCTTTTGATTAAGTACATACGCAATACGAATTTCGTTTACGCCGAGCCCCGGAGTCATGTAGAAATCAGGCATAGGGGAGATCATGATTGTTTCGTTGTTGTCTCGGAAATCACGGATCATAAACTTCACAAATTCTTCAGCAGAATCAATAGGAAGTGCGCAGTAGAGATAGAATGCTCCTTGCGGTTTTGTGACCATCACGCCTGGTACATCTTTGAGAGCGCCATATACTACTTCACAGCGAGCCTCATATTCCTTGCGGACAGGATCAGTGTATTTAAGTGAATCACTTATAAGCGGAATAAGCGCGAGTTGTTCGAGGGTTCCGACAGAGAGGCGAGCCTGCGCAAAGCGAAGCACAGCGCCCATCACATCCATATTGTATGAGACAAGCGAGCCGACACGAGCGCCTGGCATCGAGTAGCGTTTTGAAACAGAGTCGATAAGGATAACACTGTCTCGGCCTTCAGGCATTGAGAGCATACAAGAAGCCTGACCATCAAAACGAATCTCTCGATATGTTTCGTCGGCAATAACAAAAATATTATGTTTGTTTGCGATTGCAAGGATGCGTTTGAGTTCGTCATCGCTCCAGAGTTTACCGGTTGGGTTGTCTGGGTTGATGATAACGATGGCTTTCGTTTTTGGGCCAATCTTTGCTTCAATTTCGGCCTCAGAAGGCATTGCAAATCCGTCCGCAGTTTTGAGAGTAACAGGAACAAGATTAATACCAATCATTTTTGCGTATGACTTGTAACTTACGTAGAGCGGCTCAAAAACGAGCACTTCTTCACCCACACCAGCGGCAACCATAAGTGCAAGCATGATCGCTTCCGCACAGCCGACTGTCGGGATAATATTTTTTGGTTCAATTGTGACGCCAAAGTTTTTGTAGTACTTAATCCATGCCTCAATGTGTGCGGGAATACCAGGAGATGGAGCATACGGAAGATTCTTACTCGCATAGTTTCTGATTTCCTTAAAGAAATCTTCTGGCACCTCTAGATCGGGGTCGCCGGCACTCATCTTATACACCTTCACGCCCTGCTTTTCGGTCTCGTACATGAACGGCAAGAACTTTCGAAGAGGGGAAGCAATAACCTCCGCCCCGCGATCTGATATTTTTGGTGTGCTCATATGTAGGTGAATTTTAACACATTTGGAAGGCTGTTTCCACTTTGATTCTTGGGCCGTTTTAGCCTTAATTTTGGCTGTCGATTTTAATCAAAACACGTGCTATACTCACGGCATTAATAACTAGGTATCCATAACCGTTTTCAATGAAAAAAAATAACGCTCGGGCAAAAGCTTTTATTCTTTGGTTTGATGAAATTGGTCGCGAGGATGTTGGTATTGTGGGCGGAAAGAACGCCAACTTGGGTGAGATGTACCAGAATCTCACTGCTGCAGCGAAAGGTACCGGAGAGAAAATCAAAGTTCCGTTCGGATTTGCAGTTACTGCAGAGAGCTACCGCTACTTCGTAGAAAAAAACGGTTTGGACGCAAAGATCAAAAGTATTTTGAAAGGTCTTGATACGAATGATATCAAGGCGCTTGAAAAGGCTGGTCACAAAGTGCGTGAGGAAATCATGGCTGCAACATTTCCGCCAGAACTCTCACGCGAAATCGAAGAGGCGTACAAGACGCTTGCCTCAAAACTCAAGATCACTCCAAAACAGCTCGATGTCGCTGTTCGATCTTCTGCAACAGCAGAAGATCTTCCTGACGCGTCATTCGCTGGTCAGCAGGAATCATATCTCAACGTGACTGGCGTTCCAGAAGTTCTTGAGAGTATCAAGAAATGTATGTCTTCGCTCTTTACTAACCGCGCGATTTCATACCGCCAGCATCAAGGCTACGATCATTTCAATGTGCTCCTCTCTGTGGCTGTTCAGAAAATGGCCCGATCTGACAGAGGCGCTTCTGGCGTGCTCTTTACGCTCGACACTGAAACAGGTTTCAAAGACGCAATCATCATCAACGGTTCATGGGGTCTTGGTGAGTACGTCGTTAAGGGTGTTGTCACTCCGGATGAATATGTAGTCTTTAAACCGACACTTGCCAAGGGATTTAAATCTATCATCGGCAAAAAAATGGGTTCAAAAGAAAAGAAACTTATCTACTCAACAGGTGGCACAGCACTTACTCGTGAGGCAATTACAACAGCTGGAGAGCGCAATCGCTACGTGCTCACAGATGATCAGATTCTCAAACTCGCTCGCTGGGGCGCGATGATTGAAAACCACTATGGCCGTCCAATGGATATTGAGTGGGCTCTTGATGGTAAAACAGGGGAACTCTATATCGTGCAGGCTCGACCAGAAACTGTTGAATCAGGAAAGAGTGGCGTTGTGCTCGAAGAATACAAACTCGAGGAAAAAGGGAAACTTCTCTGTGAAGGTGCCGCAGTTGGAGCAAAAATTGGCCAAGGAAAAGTTCGCTTCATTCGCGATGCTTCAGAACTTTCAACATTTAAAAAAGGTGAAGTGCTTGTCACTGAAATTACTGATCCGGACTGGGAACCGATCATGAAGATCGCGTCAGCGATCGTGACCGATGCAGGAGGACGCACCTCGCACGCTGCGATTGTGTCGCGTGAACTTGGTATTCCGGCAATCGTGGGAACAGGAAACGCAACACAGGTTTTGAAAACTGGTGATGAAGTTACTGCTTCTTGTTCAGAAGGAGAGGTGGGCAAGGTATACAAGGGTCTCCTTAAGTTCAAGCACCTAAAGCACGACCTCAAGAATTTCCAGAAGCCAAACACTCCAATGAAGATGATTGTGGCCGATCCACAGCTCGCATTCTCTCACGCAAACATTCCGCATCGCGGAGTTGGTCTTGCGCGTGAAGAGTTCATCATCTCGAACTTCGTGAAGATTCACCCAAATGCGCTTATTGATTACGACAAGCTCACTGACAAGAAACTAAAGAGCCAGATTGATGCGCTCACGAAGGGATATTCTAATAAAGTAGATTTCTACGTTGAAAAACTTAAATTCGGTATCGCAACTATCTGTGCAGCGTTTTACCCGTACGAAGTGGTGCTCCGTTTCTCTGACTTCAAATCAAATGAATACCGCGGTCTTATCGGCGGAGATATTTACGAGCCAATGGAAGAGAACCCAATGATGGGATGGCGCGGTGCGTCTCGTTACTATGATCCGGCGTTTATGAAAGCTTTCGAGCTTGAATGTAAGGCAGTTAAGGCAGTGCGAGAAGAGCTTGGTCTCTGGAATCTGAAGGTTATGGTCCCATTTTGCCGCACTCCCGAAGAAGGACGTAAAGTGATCGCCCTCACAGAAAAGTACGGTCTCAAGAAAGAAAAGAATCCAAAGAAAGAAATGGTCCTCGTTAAGAAGGGCAACATGAAGCCAGAGCGAGTAGAAATTTCTTCAAGCATTGAAAAATGGGTGATGGCAGAAATTCCATCAAACGTTCTTCAGGCAGATGAGTTCGCCGATATCTTCGACGCATTCTCAATTGGTTCAAACGATCTCACTCAGCTCACGCTCGGTCTTGATCGCGATTCAAAACTCATTGCGCATATCGGCAACGAGCGAAATGGATCAGTCCAGCGTCTCATCAAAGAACTCATTAAAGTAGCGCACAAGCGCGGAAAGAAAGTGGGTATCTGCGGACAGGGTCCATCAGACTTCCCAGACTTTGCAGAGTTCTTGGTTCGAGAGGGAATTGATTCAGTTTCCATCAACCCAGACACAATTCTCAAAGCTTCGATCAACATTTCAAAAGTTGAGAAGACTCTCAAGAAAAAGCGAAAGTAGTATAAGAAAATCCCCCGAGGTCGGACCTCGGGGGATTTTTGATTTATATATTTATATGTGCCAAAACTTCTTTGAAGCAAATCTTAAACCAAGCAGTGTAAACGTCAGGATTTTTCTTTAGGTCCTCGATTAGCCAATCAATTGGAGCCCATTTAAATTCTTCCACTTCTTCGGGATTTATCACCGGATCTTTTTCATAAATACCGACAAGCACATGATCAATTTCATTTTCAGTGAGACCCGCTTCAAGTTTTGCAGTGTATGTAAATTTAAATACTTCCCGAAGTTCGCAATCAAATCCCATCTCCTCTTGGAGTCTCCGGTGTGCTCCTTCCATAATATCTTCCGACGGGCGAGGATGACTACAACAGGTATTGGTCCAAAGTCCTGCGGAATGATATTTGGTCAGAGCTCGTCTCTGGAGCAAAATTTCTCCTTTACTGTTTGAAACAAATACAGAAAAGGCTCGATGGAGCAATCCTTTCTCATGAGCTTCCATTTTTTCTGCTCGGCCGATAGGAGCATCATTTTCATCTACCAAGATTACGTATTCAATCATGGTCTAAGAATAGCAGATTTGAGTTGTATTTGGGTCATCCTGAAACAAGTTCAGGATGACCCGGTTCAAATGCATTATGTCTCGGGCTTTGCTATTATGAATTTATGAAGATCGCATTACTCATCTCCGGCGGGGGCTCAACAGCAGCCCGTATTATTTCAGAATGCCGTGCCGGTGGACGGCTCGAAGGAGTAATTCCCGCGCTCGTGATTGCAAGCCGCCCTGATGCTGGTGGCATACAGAAAGCGATTGATGCTGGCATGGCCCCCGAAAATGTAATTGTTATTGAGCGCAAAAACTTCCCATCTCCAGGGAGCTTTGGAAGCGCGATTGTTTCCGAATGTGAAAAGCGGGGCGTTGAATTTGTCGGCCAATTCGGCTGGATGGTGCTTACACCAGAGAATGTTATTGAACGTTATAAAGGAATGATGATCAATCAGCACCCCGGCCCACTTGATATCGGCCGAGCAGATTTTGGTGGACATGGCATGTATGGCATGCGCGTACATGCCACACGCCTTATGTTTGTACAGGAAACAGGTCACGATTATTGGACAGAAGCCACAGCACAGCTTGTCGGAGCAGAATTTGATAGCGGACAAGTGATCAAAACTGGACGTGCGCCAATTATGGAAGGAGATACACCAGAGAGTGTGGCAGCGCGACTTCTTCCAGTTGAACATGAAGTTCAGATTGAAGCTATTTCAGATTTTCTACATAAAAATGTGCGTGTCGTCCACCGAGAAACTCCGCTCGTTCAACCTGACGAAGAAAAAATTCTAGAGAGTTGTAAAAAGAAGGCGATAGAAATGTACCCAAAAGGGTAAGTATGAATCCAGAAACTAAAAATTGCGAATCGTGCAAAATGGATTTCGTTATTGAAACGGATGATTTCTCTTTCTATGAAAAGATGGGTGTGTTGCCACCAAAGAAATGTCCTGACTGTCGTTCTCAGCTTCGTCTTAATTTTAGAAACGAGCGCAGTTTTTATAAACGCGAGTGCGACAAATGTAAAAAACCATTTATCGGACAGTTTTCTTCAAACAAGACATATCCCGTGTGGTGTCATGATTGCTGGTTTGCCGATGATTGGAGCGGAAAGGATTTTGCACTCGAATATGATCCGTCTCGACCATTTCTTGAACAGTGGAAGGAGCTCTGGGAAAGTGTGCCTAAGCCCGGAACTATTTCCACCCGTGACGAAGGCTGTGAATACGTTAATTATGTAGCTGACAACAAACACTGCTATTTTCTTATTGAGAGCTCTAACAATGAAGACGCAATCCACTGTTATTGGATTCAGTTATCAAAAGATCTCGTCGATTGTTCTTATACACAAAAAGTAGAACGCTCATACGACAGTGATGACTGCTATGATTCGTATAATCTCAAATATTGTAAGGGCGCACATTCTTGCACGGATTCAGCTTTTCTTCTTAACTCTCGAGGTTGTATGAATTGCTTAGGTTGTATCAATCTTCGCCAGCAACAGTATTGTATTTTTAATGAGCAATACACGAAAGAAGAGTACGAAAAAAAGCTTGCTGAATATCGTCTTGATACCCATAGTGGTGTAGAAAAATTCAGAAAGGAATTTGAGGCATTTATCGCGGGCAAACCACGTAAGTTTGCGGAGATTTACAATGTACTCAATTCTACTGGGAACTATATGACGAATGTTAAGAACGTACGCCACTCTTTCCATTCATACGACGCAGAGGAATGCGCGTACTCAATTCATGCATGGCGAGGAGCAAAAGAATGCGTGGACTGTAATACAGCTGGACGAGGCGCAGAACTTCTCTATAACACAATGAATACTGGGCTTGATGCGGCAAATATTGTTTGTGGATCATTTTGTTGGGGTTCGCAGTTCATGGATTATTGCGTGAATTGTCCTGACTCACAGAATGCGCTCGGCTGTGTGGGGTATCGAAAGGCGAAATATGCGATTTTGAATAAGCCGTATGAAAAAGATGAATACGAAAAACTTCGAGCGGAAATTATTGAAAAAATGAAACAAGAAGGAGTATATGGAGAATTTTATCCTCCAGAATTTTCTGCATTCGGATACAACGAAACATCGGCCATGATCGAGTACCCACTTACAAAGGAAGAAGCGCTCTCTAAAGGATTCAAATGGGAAGATACGCCTCGTGGTACATTTGGAAAGGCAACTATCGCGTGGGCTGACGTGCCGGATTCGATAGGGAAGACAAGTCCAGATATTGTGAAAGAAATTTTTGAATGCACGAAATGTCAGAAAAATTATCGAGTAATTGGCAATGAATTTTCTTTCTATCAAAAATGCGGAATCCCGCTTCCGCGCCTCTGTCCTGAATGCCGACATGAACGCCGCATTGTCGCGCGAGGCCCGAATAAACTTTGGCACAGAAAGTGTATGAATAGTGGCTGTGAAAACGAATTTGAAACAAATTACGCACCAGAGCGACCAGAAATTCTCTATTGTGAAGATTGTTATCAAAAAGAAATTCTCTAATTTATTTTGAGCAGGCAAGAAAAAAGCCGGAATAATATTACATCCGGCAATTTTTTACAAAAGCTTATTATCGCTTGCTATGCTCATAAGGCCCAAAAATAGGAACCAAGTTTGAGTATGGCACAGCGGTGTGTTGGCGAGTATCATCAACATCAGTTTCTGGGTTAGAGAGGTCGATGGTGTCGCCATCAGGAGTGCTGGCTGTGCAAACCCCTAATTCATTAGGAAGTTCTTCCTTTTCATAATCTTTTTTCATAGGCGGTCAATTTAAAAGATGTTTTTTAAGGTTAGTTAATGGAAATATATTAGCATTTTTATAGTATTTGTCAAACAAAAATTCCCAAAAAACCCTTTAAACATAAGCTAAAATATGGTATAGTTACAGTATGAAAAAGAAGGTACTTCTTATCGGTGGCGGAGGACGTGAGCATGCTATTGCTTGGAAACTCTGCCAATCTCCTCGAATTGAGAAGCTCTATATTGCTCCGGGAAATGCTGGTACCGCAGAGCTTGGTGAAAATCTCCCACACATTGCTGCGAGTAATATCAAAGAACAAGTAATCTTCGCAAAGGAAAACGGTATTGATTTTGTTTTTGTTGGCCCGGACGACCCGCTCGCACTCGGCGCCGTAGATGCATTTAAGGAGGCAGGTATTCCAGTCTTTGGTCCAACGCAGGCTGCGGCAAAACTTGAATGGTCAAAATCTTTTGCCAAAGAATTTATGACTCGTTACGATATTCCGACTGCGCGGTATGAGACATTCACTGATTTCGAACGAGCAGTCGCGTATGCTGATGAAGAAAATTACCCGCTTGTTATAAAAGCAAATGGTCTCGCACTCGGAAAGGGAGTAGTTATTGTGCATACAAGAAAAGAGGCACTTACTACGCTCCGCGAGATGATGGTGGATAAAGTATTTGGTACGGCAGGTGAAGAAGTGGTGATTGAAGAATTTCTAAACGGCATCGAAATTTCTATCCATGCATTTTCTGACGGCAAAACCCATCGTCTTTTTCCATCGGCACAAGATCACAAGCGTGCACATGATAATGATCAAGGTCTCAATACTGGCGGTATGGGAGTAATATCTCCGCTCCCATTTGTCACACGGGAAATTTTGCAACAGATTGATGATGAAATTATGACTCCAACATTAGAAGGCATGCGAGAAGAGGGAGTTCCATTTGCTGGCATTCTCTATCCGAGTGTTTTTCTTACAAAAGACGGTCCGAAAGTAATTGAGTTCAACGTGCGCTTTGGTGACCCTGAAGCGGAAAGTTATATGCGTCTTCTTGAATCTGATTTGTTCGATATTGTGGAAGCATGTGCAAATGGCACGCTCGATCAAATTGATATTCATTGGAAGCGCGGCGCGGCATGTACGGTCATGGTTGCTTCGGCAGGATACCCGGGAGCGTATGAAAAGGGACAGGTGATCACAGGCATTAAAGAAGCTAATGAACTTCCTGATGTTATTGTTTTTCACGCTGGAACCAAACAAATCAAGAATGATGTAACTGCTCATGGTGGCCGCGTACTTGCGGTGACTGCGATAGGAAGCACCTTACCCGAGGCTATAAAAAAAGCTTACACTGGCGTTGAAAAGGTCTATTTTCCAGGGAAACAATACCGCACGGATATCGGAAAAAAAGCTCTCGTTATTGAATTACCCTAGTGGTATCGTGTCTTTCCGGACTTGATCCGGAATCCAGGTTCGTATTTGAATTCATTTAGCCTGGACCCCAGATCAAGTCTGGGGCGACGCCGAGTGCGCGTCGTTTTTGTAAAAAGCTGTGAGAGGCGTATACTGAATTTATGGAAATTATCCTTTATGAAGACGAGGCCGTTTCGAAACTCTCTCCGATCACACTTGTTCGGCCTGCATACGATATCCGCACTGGAGGATTCACACTCCTTGAGGCAATAAAACATGCTTTTCCAAAAGCTTCAGTTTCTTCATATACAAGAAAACTTGTTCGTGATATCGCGCATGTTCCGGAATTTGTTCACAATACCCAAAATACAGAAGGATTTCTTTTTTTGAATGCGCGCCTAGCGCCTTCACTTTCAGCACTCGTGGAAATCAGCGCAATTATGAAGCGTACTGATGAGGACTTTACTCTTGTAGCAGAAGGCGGTGTTGCCGGATTTTTCTGCGGTGCACTCGACCGCAGCATTTCAGATTTCGATGCGCATGTTCGCACCTGCGCTTCAAGCTCCGTTCATCATCCGATTCCTACAATGATTTTTAATAATCCCGAAGATGTCGTATTTTTCAATCGCGACTATCTGGGAGACAATCTCACGCTCATGACGAAAAAAATGCGTTCAAAAAAACGCGGATTCTATATTGGTAAAGGTGTACAGCTTCCAAAAGAATACATGCTTGATACGACGCATGGACCCGTAGTGCTTGGCGACCATGTTGTTGTCCATCCGTACGTTGTTCTGAGAGGTCCGCTCTTTGTTGGAGAGAGTTCAATAGTTAAAGAATTTTCCGTCGTCTCTGATTCCACCATTGGGCCTGTGTGTAAGGTTGGAGGAGAAGTCGAGGACACGATTATGGACGGCTACTCAAACAAGCAACACGCGGGCGGAATCGCAAACAGTTATATCGGCCGCTGGGTAAATATCGGCGGAGGAACGTATACGGCAGATCTCAAGAATACCTATTCACATATTAGTATTGATGGGCGAGACAGCGGTGCACAATTTCTCGGATCGATCTTTGGTGATTACTCAAAAACGTCGATCAATACCTCAACCTTTCCAGGACGAGTCATCGGCATGTGTGCACACCTCTACGGGCTTGTTGCAGAAGATGTGCCATCATTTACATCCCATGTGCGCACCGGAATACTATTTGAACTTCCGGTAGGACTCGCGGAAAAAGGACAGAAAGCAATGGCCATGAGACGCGGAGCAAAATTTACCGAACAAGACACGGCGCGAATGGTTCATGTGTTCGATACCACGGCCAATGATCGCGAAGCCGCAAAAGTTTCTAAAGAAAAAATCTCCTTTTACTAAATTTCAGAACTACTAATTATGCAAAACGAAAAAATTC
>CAZRTW010000001.1:16617-37728 GCA_964603145.1 uncultured Candidatus Saccharibacteria bacterium
TTATTGGCGCGTGTGGACAGATCGGTGTAGAACTTACAACCGCGCTCCGCAAGGCATATGGTAATGACAATGTCTGGGCGAGTGATATCCGAGAAGAAAACCCACTTCTCACTGGTACTGGTCCATACACTACGCTCGATGCAACAGATGCAGATTCAACAAAAGCCATCGTAGAAAATGAGGGTATCACCACGATCTATCTTCTTGCTGCTCTTCTCTCGGCAACAGGTGAGAAAAATCCAAAACTTTGCTGGGATCTTAATATGGATTCACTTCGCCAAGTACTTGATCTTGCTGTAGAGAAAAAACTCAAAGTGTTTTGGCCAAGCTCAATCGCCGCATATGGTCCGACAACACCGAGCGAGAATACTCCGCAAATAACAGTTATGGAGCCGTCTACTATGTACGGTATTACAAAATATGCTGGTGAACTTCTCGCGCAGTATTACAACAAACGTTACGGTGTAGATATTCGCTCTCTCCGCTATCCAGGACTCATCAGTTGGAAAGCTGAACCAGGCGGTGGTACAACAGACTACGCAGTAGATATTTATATCCAAGCGCTCAAGCAGGGGAAGTACACATGTTTTCTCTCTGAAAATACTCCGCTTCCAATGATGTATATGGATGATGCAATCCGCGCAACGATCGAACTCATGCAGGCACCAGTTGAAAGTCTCAAGACTCACATGGCGTATAATCTCTCTGCTATGAGCTTCACACCAAAACAGGTCGCAGATGAAATTAAAAAGCATGTTCCAAATTTTGAAATTTCATATGCTCCGGATCACCGTCAGGCAATCGCCGACAGCTGGCCCGGTTCGATTGATGACAGCGTTGCACGGGCAGAATGGGGTTGGAGGCATGAGTATGATCTAGGAAAGATGACAGAGGCTATGCTCCTGAATTTGAAGAATAAATAAATATGTACGACCCGAAACTATCAACTCAAATACAAAAAGAGCTCGAGAACTTGAAAGCGGCAGGGAAATTCAAGGTGGAGCGAGAGATCGAAGGACTGCAGGGTCCGGAGGTTACCCTCAATGGTAAGAAAGTGCTTATGTTCGGCTCGAATAACTATCTCGGTCTCGCCAATCATCCCGAAGTTGTAAAAGCTGCGCATGAAGGACTCGACACGGAAGGCTACGGGCTCTCTTCCGTACGCTTCATTTCAGGTACGCAAACTATTCACCGAGAACTTGAACAAAAACTCGCAAAGTTTCTCGGCACAGAAGATTCTATTTTATATTCGACAAACTTCATGTCGAACCTTGGTTTTTTTGCGAGCATCGTAAATGAACCGTTTGGAGCTGAATCTTGGAAAGACGCAATTTATTCTGATGCGCTCAATCATGCTTCAATTATCGACTCATTCAAACTCTGCAATCGTGAGCGTGTGGACAAACGCATCTATCCGCACAAAGATTTAGCGGCACTGAAGAAAATGCTTGAGGAAGACAAGGATAAAGATTATCGCAATAAATTTATTGTGACCGATGGAGTTTTCTCTATGGAAGGGGACACTGCCGACCTTGCTTCTCTCGTTGATGTTGCAAAAGAACATGGCGCACTTCTCTTTGTTGACGACGCGCACGGTGTGGGCGTACTTGGCGCAACAGGCCGCGGAACACACGAATACACAGATACATTTGGAAAGATCGACGTACTCTCTGGCACATTTGGCAAAGCGCTTGGTGGGGCAGTCGGCGGCTATGTTGCCGGACCGAAAGAACTGACAGAATTTCTTCGTCAGAAATCCCGTACGTATATGTTCTCAAACTCTGTTCCACCATCTGTTGTGATGGCTTCTATTAAGGCGCTCGACATTCTTGAAAAAGATCCAATGCTTGTTGAGCATGCACATGAAAATGCTGATCTCTTCCGCGCAGGCTTGGAAAATCTTGGATTCAAAACTCTTGAAGGCAGCCATCCGATCGTGCCCCTCATGCTCGGCGATGCAAAAATTGCACAGGATATGAGTAAAAAATTACTCGAAGAAGGACTATACGTTGTTGGTCTCTGGTTCCCTGTGGTACCAGAAGGCGAAGCTCGACTACGATTCCAAGTATCTGCTGCACATTCAAAAGAACAACTTGAGCGAGCATTAGCAATTATTGAAAAGGTAGGAAAGGAAATGAACATTATTTGATCCATTTCCTCTTAATACCAAAAACAGTATGAGCACAAAAACACTCACATCAGCAGTATTAAGAGGCATTGGTCAGGTATTTCTTCAGAACAATCAGATTACCGGCATAATTTTTCTTGTCGGCATTTTTTGTGCATCATGGCAGGCAGGAATCGCGGCGATCATGGGTTCGTTCATCGGAACAAAGACCGCAGAGCTCATGGGGTATAACCAAGAAGATATTGAAGACGGACTCTATGGATATAACGCCGTGCTCTCTGCAATCGCAATAATGGTTTTTTTCAAGTTCACGCTCATTACGCTTATCACGCTTGTTCTCTCCTCGATCGCTTCGACACTTATCATGCGCTCAATGCACAAGCGTGGCTGGTATCCATATACATTTCCATTCGTGCTCTCGAGCTGGATATTTATTGCCGGTCTCAAAGTTTTTCATGTTGCAGAATATATTCCGCTCAATCTTTTTCAGGCAACTGCGCCAGGCGTTTTGTATGGCATCACTCGCGGTTTCAGTCAGGTCATGCTCCTTGGAAGCGTGCTAACCGGCGTAATCTTTTTAGTTGGTATTTTATTCAATTCATTCAAGAGCGGCTTATATGCGCTCCTTGGATCTATTGTCGGATTTACCGTTGCCGCGATCATATTTCCAAACATGTATTCGCCAATCCTGCTTGGATTTTTTGGATTTAATGCAGCGCTTTGTGGCATTGCGTTCGCCGAGCGTAAACCGAATTCAATGGTTTTCGCGATCATTGCCATGATTCTTTCTGTATTTATTATGCGGGGTTTTATGTGGTACAGCATTCTCGGACTCACCGCACCGTTTGTCTTTTCGGTCTGGATCAGCGCGCGAACCAAAAAGGTCCTCCATGCCTAATTTGGAGGCCGAGCCTCCAAATATTGGCAAAATGACAAAAGGCCCGTTTTTTGGTAAAATAGGGTCCTATTAGTAAATAACCTTTATTTCTATGGATAAACCATTGGTAGGCATTGTGATGGGTTCGGATTCTGATTTGGGCGTTATGGCAGAGGCCACAGCCGTTCTTGAAGAATTCGGGGTTCCGTATGAGATTTCGGTTGCTTCAGCTCACCGTGCTCCAGCACTTGTGCATGAATATACAAGTGCAGCAAAGGGCCGTGGTATCAAGGTTATGATGGCCGCTGCGGGCGGTGCTGCTCACTTGGGTGGCGTTGTGGCTGCGATCACGACACTTCCTGTTATCGCTGTTCCAATCAAAGCAAAGACGCTCGATGGTCTTGATTCGCTTCTCTCAATGGTTCAAATGCCACCAGGCATTCCGGTTGCAACAGTTGGTATCAATGCGGCAAAAAATGCCGGACTTCTTGCTGTTCAGATTCTTGCAACAAATGATGAAGGACTCGCGCAGAAACTTACTGACTACAAAACAAAAATGGCGAGCGACATCAATACAAAAAATGAAAAACTTCACTCACTCGGCGTGAAAGATTACCTCGCACAGCAAAAGTAATATGGCGGGAGATGCATACGCACAATCAGGAGTAAACATTGAAGCGGGGAACGAAGTCGTTCGCCAGATTAAAGATATTGTAAAAGGTACGCATTCAAAAAATGTGCTTGTCGGCATCGGAAGTTTCGGTGCCCTTTTTGATATTTCAGATGTTGCCAAGGAATATAAAAATCCTGTGCTTGTGCAGAGTGTTGACGGTGTGGGTACAAAACTCATGGTGGCAAAGCTTGCAAATGATTACACAAAAGTTGGAGCTGACATCGTAAACCATAGCGCAAATGACATCGTGTGCATGGGTGCGAAGGGAATCACATTCCTCGACTACGTCGCGCATGAAAAACTCGATATAAATATTATGGGCGAGATTATGAAGGGGATGGCACAAGCCTGTAAGGATGGAGACATTAGTCTTATCGGAGGCGAAACAGCAGAAATGCCAGGCACATACCTTGCAGGTGAACACGATATCGCGGGAGCAATCACTGGCGTTGTAGAAAAAGAAAAAATAATTACCGGAGAAAAAATTTCAGTTGGTGACGCAATCATCGGACTCTCTTCAAGCGGACTTCATACAAATGGTTACTCACTCGCCCGAAAGGCCTTCTTTGAAACAGCAGGGCTTACAGTAAGCGACACATATGAGGGTCTCGGCGAAACAATCGGTGAAGCGCTCCTCAAAGTTCATCTCAACTACGCACCGGCTGTACTTCGCCTTATTGATGGTGGTGTACAGATAAACGGCATTGCGCACCTCACAGGTGGTGGCTTTATCGAAAATATTCCACGCGTGCTTCCGAAGAATGTAAATGCACAAGTTAAAAAAGGCACATGGCCTATTACTCCGGTATTTAATGCAATCATAAAAATTGCCAATGTTCCTGAGGGAGATCAGTATCGCTCATTTAATATGGGAATTGGAATGGTACTCATGGTTCCACAAACTGAAAAAGCCCGCGTCATGGAAATGCTCGCAAAAGAAAAAGAGTTTAAGGCGTATGAAATAGGGCAGATTGTGGGAGGAGAAGGAAAGACAATTTTGGTATAAAAAAATCACCAACTTATTGTGGCGATCTCTTTATACTCATGCCATTATTTAGGCAAAAGAAGTTTCAGCAATACAATCAGAGTTGTCCTTCAGGAATTTGGCACATTCTCCATCAAGAACTACCTTCAACTGATCAAAGACGGGTTTTCCTTGAGGTTGACCAAAGGATATCTGGAGTCTCCTCATGCGTCCTCCTTTAAGCCTCTTGCATTCCATGGCAACAAGCCGGAGCTCTCTTTCCATGCGATCGGCGAACTTTTTGCAAGCTTCTCGCTTGTCTTTGTTTTTCGAGCAAATTTTAAGTATCAATTTCATTCTTTTAGATTTCATATATAAAAACATATATATTATATATAGTCAATAGCTTCCAAAAAGTCGAATTTTCTTGTAAAATAAGGGCCTATGATACCTATTGAAGACCTCACAAAGCATGTCAATTTCGTTTTGAAAGAGACAAATCTTAAAAACATGGGTGAGAAGAAAGTGGGCAAAGTACGTGATATTTACATACAAAAAGACAAGATTATTTTGGTTTCGACTGACCGACACACGTCGTTCGACCGAATTATTGCGCATATTCCATGCAAAGGAGCGGTTCTCACTGGGACAAGTCACTGGTGGTTTGAACAGACCAAGGATATTGTTCCAAACCATATCATCGACATGCCGGACCCAAACGTTGTGGTAGTTAAGAAATGCGAGGTAATTAAAGTGGAAGCCGTCGTTCGCGGATATATGACGGGCTCGACCAACACGTCTATCTGGATGCGTTATCAGGCAGGGGAGCGTAGCTTTGGCGGACACACATATCCCGACGGTATAAAGAAAAACGAAAAACTTCCGGAACCTATTTTCGATCCAACAACAAAAGAAGATGAGCATGATCGTGCTCTCACACTCGATGAACTTATTGCAGAAGGATTTGCGACAAAGGAAGTGTTGATGCAGCTCAAAGAAAAAGCTCTTGCACTTTTTAAGCGTGGACAGGAAGTTGCTGCTAAACACGGCCTCATTCTTGTGGACACAAAGTATGAATTTGGTCTCGACGAGAACGGTACTCTCACACTCATTGATGAAATTCATACTCCGGACTCTTCTCGCTATTGGAAATTGGCTTCGTACGACGAACGCATGAAGGAAGGCAAGGATCCTGAAAACTTTGATAAGGAATTTCTCCGATTGTGGTTTAAAGATAATTGCGATCCGTACAACGACGCAGTACTCCCTCCCGCTCCAAAAGATATGGTTGCCGAACTCTCACGCCGCTACATCGAAATCTATGAAATTATGACGAAGGAAGAATTTACTATGGACTTTTCGACTCCAATCGAGGAGCGCATACAGAATAATTTGAAGAAGTACGAAAATGCATAGACACATTGAGGCACTTTCACCACTCGACGGTCGCTATGCAGAAAAAACTGCAGCGCTTCGTCCATATTTTAGCGAGGCGGCGCTCATGAAGTACCGCGCTATCGTGGAAGGTGAGTATCTCATTGCGCTCTCCGAGACCAAAGGTCTTGGTATTCGTGCTTTCACTCTTGCGGAAAAAGAAACTATTCGAAAAGTTTGTCAGCTCACACCGACTGATGCAGAAGCAGTTAAAGACTACGAAAAGACCACCAATCACGACGTAAAGGCTGTCGAGTATTTCCTAAAAGATAAGCTTAAGAACACAACCCTTAAAGACGAGATTGAATGGGTGCACTTTGCCCTTACATCTGAAGACATCAATAATCTCTCATATGCTCTCATGCTCCGTGACGGGCTTAATGCAGTTGTTATTCCGGCTCTCGAATCTGTTCACGAACATTTTTCAAATTCTGCCAAGACATACAAAAATATTTCTATGCTTGCTCGTACACATGGCCAGTCTGCTTCTCCGACAACGCTCGGCAAAGAATACGCCGTATTTGCAGCTCGTCTCGAACGTCAGATTAAGCAACTCAAATTGTATAAGATTCTTGCAAAGATAAACGGCGCAACAGGAAACTATAACGCTCATAACGCAGCGTTTCCAAAAACTGACTGGATTGGATTCTCCAAGAAATTTATTTCTGGCCTCAATACCGAAAAAGGTGTGACGCTTGAAGCGAATCTTCTCACAACGCAGATTGAATCACACGACACATACGCAGAAATTTGCGATATCATGCGCCGAGCGAATACCATCATCATGGATTTCAATCAGGATATGTGGAGGTACATTTCAGATGCGTGGATCATTCAGAAGCCCAAGGCAGGGGAGATTGGATCTTCTGCAATGCCGCACAAAGTAAATCCGATCGACTTCGAAAATTCAGAAGGTAACCTTGGTCTTGCAAATGCGCTCTTTGAATTCTTCTCACGCAAGCTTCCAATCTCACGCCTGCAGCGTGATCTTACCGACTCAACTACGCTCCGCAGTTTTGGTTCAGCCTTCGGCTACTCGATGATCGCGTACGCATCACTTGAGAAAGGCCTTGGAAAAGTCAGTCCGTCTGAAGGCAATATTAAAGAAGCTCTCCTCTCTCACCCTGAAGTGCTCGCAGAAGCTATTCAGACGGTACTTCGTCGCGAAAAGGTGGAAATGCCATACGAGAAGCTCAAAGAGCTCACTCGTGGACGTACCGTTACAATGGAGGATTTTAAGGTCTTCATCAACGCTCTCGATGTAAGCCCTGCGGTTAAGAAAGAGCTCCTTGCCTTTACCCCAGAAAACTACGTCGGTCTCGCAGCAAAGCTAGCTTCAAAATAAGCTTAAAATCTCAAAAAAAGCGCCTCCGTATGGAGGCGCTTTTTGCTTGGTTTATCCACAGTTTCAATTTTGTGGGACATTGCCCCTCATTTTGTTACAGTAGCTCGAAAATTATTTATTCATTCAAAAATCATCCCGCTATGCGTACTAGCTTAATTATCACGACAGTTAACTTTCCAAGCTCAATTGTAAATCTTTTCGGAGCGATGCAAGACAGTGGCCACCACATCAGAACACTGTCAGGCGTGTATCACAAAGGTAAGAAAAAAGTGCAAAAAAAGTTGGGAAAAACAACGTACAAAGGCTCTATCACTTTCAACCTTTTTCTTTCAGAAAAAGACGACAGTGATAAACAGCTTTTAAGTTTTAAGTCAAAATGCCTAAGTAATCAAATTACAATGTTTGCAATACATGAAGCAGACAAACGATTTGATAATATCACGTCCTATCCCAAATTCCTCTCACTGGAAGTAGCAGTTAAGCCAGAATTGGCCGAAGCATTGGGGCGTCTTATTGAAGGCGAGAGTAACATTGTTTGTATTTCAGGCACGTATGACTATGCTGGCGAAGTTTCTGCTGTAATTGTTATTCAGAATAACAAGAAAGCAACTTCTGCCTCGCGTGCAAAAGAAACCCTGATCGTGCATATCTAATGCATATAAAATTCTTATAATGCCCCGTTAATCTTAACGGGGCATTATTGTTGCTAATTGACTATTTATTTAGAGTTGTTACTATTGATACAGTTATGCAATTCGCACAAGCATGTAAGTCAAAGAAGGCTAAGTCACTCTTTTTCGAGGGCCTCTTTGTTGCATAGAAACTTTCCAAGATCTAACAAACAAAACGCCCTCTCACGAGGGCGTTTTGTTTTGAACCACATGAATTACATTCACACGATACAAATTAATAAGGGTAAGAAGGCAAAGAAGAAAATCCTCTGGAGGATTTCTGCTTGTGCTTCTTGCTACTAACGACAAGAAACATAACCATAAGCCCTTCAGATATCTGAAGGGGAATCGTTAACTCCCAAAAGCACAGAAATGAATACAGACCAGAACATCAGAGAGTTCGAGCCGGAAGATAAAATTGGCGGCTCCGGATCAATTAATTCTCAGCTTACGTTGGTAAACGCGGAAGCAATCCCAGGGAAAGAAGAAAAAGACTTGCCTCATTATCGGCCCTTTGAAACACCTCCTCGCCGCCCGAAGACTGGATGGACTAAGTCAGAACAACTTTCGAGCACGTAGAGCATTCTTTAACATTTTTAGGCTAACAAAAAAAGCTCCCACAAAGGGAGCTTTAATTTTAATGTCCAAAAAAACCTCGTGCTTGAGTGTCTGGGATTAAATACAAAGGAACATTTGCAGCCTTGCAGACATCCACAGATTTGCCGTCATTTACTGATCCGCTTGTGGAGAGGATAGCTTTTACGCCAGCCTTGATGAGCGTCTCTGGAGCGTCAGGGAATGGGAAGAAGCTGTCGCTTGATGCCACAGCACCCTTTGCATCGTGCCCCGAGCCAGTTGCGCGCATAAGGGCGAGTGCGGCTGCGCCTACACGGTCCTGTTGGCCGACACCGTTACCGATAAGCTGTCCATTTTTTACAAGAGAGATTGTGTTTGAGTTTGATGTGTCACAAATAGCTTTTGCAAGGATCATATCCTTTTCGATGGCTTCATCTGCTGATCCATTTTTCACAAGCTCTGGTGCCTTAAGATTAAGTACGAATGTGTAGTTTGGTTGCATCAAAAATCCTCCGCGTGCATAGCGATACCGCGCTCCCGTATCAAGGCTTGCCTTAGAAAGCGTGAGAAGCGCTGGGTTTGCCATGAAGCGGCATTTGTCACCCTTACGTTTCAAATGTTCAACGGCGCCGTCAGTAAATGATGGAGCGATGATGCCATCGAGAATACGACGCTGACCTTCGCCCATGTTGTATGAGAGAAGCACTTCTGCAAGGCCGTCATCAACAGGGAAGTTTGTCATGACGAGTCCGCCGAAGATTGCACGTGGGTCGCCCATGATCATTTTCTGAAGCACTTCTACTGCGTCAAGCCCGACAGCAGCACCACAGGTATTTCCGTGTTTAACTGCGAGTGCGATCTTTGGCACGGCGCCGTAATTTACATCAAAGCCGGCCGCAATATGCGTCGCTGTTTGGAGCATACGATCAAGATCGCACCAGTTGTTGTATGACGGTGCGCCCCCAGCAACCAAATTGAATTTATCAATCGCGAGTGGGTCAATATTCGGGTGCACATACACGCGAGCTGGAGTCTGATATGCGTTCTCTCCGTATTTGCATTCGGAAAGAAGCGCGCCTTCGAGACCTTCGTAAATACCATGACCATGGTATTTCGCAGATGTCATCACATAGTCGCCGATAACAAATTCTGTTTTTGCGCGAAGGAGCTGGATGAATGGATCTTTATTCGGTTCGCCAGCTTTCAGCCATTCGAGTACTTTCATTCGATCAGCTGGATCGCAAATAGTGATGCGTCCTCCTTTTGCACCGGAGCGAAGCATCGTTGGTCCGCCGATATCAGTCTGTTCGATAACAGAATCCATTGTTGAACCTTGCTTCATAATTTCAGCTTTGAGAGGGTAGAGATCGCAACAGACAAGATCAATAAAACGAATTTTGAGCGAATCGAGTTCGGCGCGGTCTTCAGCATTATTTTTCGCGAGAAGTCCGGCATGGAGTTCTCGAGAGAGAGTAACAACGCGGTGCCCTAAAATGGGGCCACCCACGATAGTGGACGTGTCTGTCACTTGTACACCGGCTTCTGTAAGCGCCTTTGCCGTGCCACCGGAAGCAAGAATTTCCCATTCTTGGTCAGGAAGAGCTTTAAGACCCTTAGCAAAATCAACAATACCCGTTTTGTCGTAAACGGAGAGGAGCGCAGTGCGTTTTGTCATATGGCTAGAATAGCAAAAATGCTCCCTTTTTAAAAGCCGCGCTTATGGGTATACTTCTCATATGATCGAACAGAATACGGACTACCGGTACGGCCTCCGAGCTCTCCTCTATATGATGTGTAGCCGTCTTAAAGTACCGCTTATTTTCGCCATAGTAATGGTGGTAATTTCCTTTGTCTTGTTCCAGATGAAAGACGTACTTATCGGCTGGGAAACCGGTGGTTCACTGTTTTTAAAGCAAAGCGGGAATATTCTTCATTTAGTAGAACGCTATGGCTGGTTCTTCACAATAATCCTTGCTTTGTTTTTTGCACTTACCATCCTTCCTGAATATTTTGGAATGGCGTTTCGACTTGGAGACAATGCACTCTACCTTCGAAAGGGAATTATGAGCCGGCACGAAATGGCAATTCCGTATCAGCAGATTCAAACAATTACGCTTATTGAAAAATCTTCGCAAAGAATTTTTGGTGTTGCTGGTCTTGCCATTATCACGAGTGGTCACGACAGTATTGCGACAGCGCACAATGATGGATCAGCATTCGTGGAGCCGATTCCTCGCCGAGTAGCAAAAGTTTTAGAGGAGGCACTCCTTTCAAAGATGAAGAGGCCTTAACTTTTGTCTACCAGCTTACCAGCAGCAATTTCAATTGCGTCTGCACGGCGCAATTTTTTCTCGTATCCTTTTGGAATAAGTGAAATATGAGGCGCTTCATCGAGTGCACAGGCAATTTCATATAAATCATCGTTACTTGTTACCCAATCCTTACCAGCAATTTTCTCAACATTAAATTCCTTTGAATATGCGCGCAGATTTTTCTTGCCGTTGTCGTCGAAGTATTCATGAAAATAAGAGAGGGCGAGTTCACGAACTGTTTTATAGATTGGATCGCGATACCGGAGGACGGCATGGCTGGTTTTAGACAAAGCACCATAATGTCCATTTTCTTTGAATACGGTGACGACATGATCCACGTCTCCCGTCCGACTGCCAACTTGGAGATCAAGGAGAAACGCTGGCCGTTTGTGGTATATGCACGCAGTAAGCGCAAAGAGTGCTCCTTCCATACAGGTGGCATTTTTCTTTTTCATGACAATTCGGGGAGAGCGTACGATTGGTTCCTTCGTGTCGTTTCTTCGGCCAAGTGTATTTAAATAGTCCTGAATTTTTGAAGGAGTAGAGAGTGACTTAAAGATACGCTCTTCGCTTGTTGTCAGATTTTTCATATTAGCGACTGACTTTGTAACCAACGAGTACTCCAGCGATACCGCCTACGATACAAAGCCCCAAAGATTCGAGTGATGTCATACTCTCGCCCCAGAGCGAAGGGAGAAGAGAACCAAGAACTGCTCCGGCGAGCAGGAAAATCCAGATCATGGTTTTTGAGTGCATATGTATAGTATACCTTGCTATACTGGCACCATGAAAGACATACGTGGGAAAATACGCCAGGCATTCAGGGGTCACAGCCGGATAAAGATAGTTATATTCTTGCTTCTCCTGCTTCTCTGTATTATTGAGCTCTTTCACATTACTTTTCTCTGGCGAACATATAAGTATGAAAATAAATTTATACAAAACTATGAGGGCACCGAGGTCTCTCGTACAGGGAGACTTGTATCTCCAAGCGAGATTGATTGGTGGATGACGTTTAGCTATATCAATTTTGTTTTTGAACTCCCGCCAGATTATCTCAAAGATAACCTTGGCCTTGTGGGGGAAGAGTATCCTAGGATTCAAATCAAAAGATATGCACGCTTACATAATTTAGATTTAGCTGAGTTTGTTGAGCAAGTTAGGGAAGCTGTGCGGGACTATAAAGAGTAATTTATGAACTTCGCGATCGAGGCAATTTTGCCATACATACTTCTCTATAAATACTGGGCCATTTTTGGCGTCACGCTTCTCGCCGCATTCGCCTTTCCGGTACCGCCCGGCACTATGCTTATGGCGGCCGCAGCATTTGCGAGTCAGGGATATTTTTCTTTTCCGCTAGTTCTTCTTTCCGGCATTCTCGGAAATATCGTTGGAGACAATCTCGGGTATTGGGTTGCGCGTGCGTACGGCAAAAAAGTGATGTACAAGCTTGGCCTTAGAAAAAAATTGGAAAGCGAGCGTTATAAAAAAATTGAGGAGAAAATGCGTCGCCGTCCGGGATTTATTATTTTCATTACGCGTTTTGAAATTTTCGCGAATCTTGCCGTGAATATAATCTCCGGTGTGGCACAAGTGGAATACAAAAAATATTTGCGCTTTGTGGTGCTCGGAGAAATTTGCCAAGTCACCCTCTATGCAGGAATAGGATACATGGTGGGCGATAACTGGACGGCAATTTCAGCGCTGGTCAGTCGCTCACTGATTTTTATTCTTGCTCTCATTGCGCTTTTCATTATTCTTTTCTGGAAGCGCATCAAACACTGGTTTCAATAAATTGACCCAAACGTAAACAAAGCGCATCAAATTGTGATGCGCTTTGAGTAATGATGTGGTGCTATTTTAATAGCAGCCTGTTCCAAAGACATAATTACGTCTTGGAGGAGCATAGTAGTAATCGGAGTAGCCACTGCTATAGTGACGATTTACCGTTTTTACTTTCTGCTTTTTGCAATACTGTTTTGCTGCAGGTCCGTTGATTTTAGTCGTGCCTGTTTTGTCAGCATAATAGGTACTTTTGCAGCTTGTCATTGAGAGAGCTGCGAAAATTGCGATAACGAGTACTTTTACGATGTTTTTCATTTGACGTGTTTTTTAAGTTTATTAAAAATTATGATTGTTTACTTTCTTCCAGCTCCTTCCAAAAGGGGGCAGAAGAGAGTAAACAATCCACGTATTTATCAAAGAGCGTATCTAGGTATATAGTACCATAGATAAACAATAAAGTCAAGCACTAAAAAAGCCCTTAAAATAAGGGTTTTAGGATAAAAAAAGAGTGTGGCAGCATCCCGCAACCACACTACTTTAAGCTTGTATTATGGCCATTTGTTCAATGAGCCAGGCGGTTTTTATTGTGCAAAAGTAATGCACCCGAGATAGACACTATAGCGCATAGGCCTAAACCTGAAAGCACGATAGGAGAAGCTCCTTTACTTGCTGCATTTAAAAAACCAAATAAAGAACAAATGGTCAAAAGTACAAGCCCTCCGATGAGTGCTTGTTTTTTCGACATAAAAATATTAAAACATACTTTTGATTAAAAATCAACAAATAGACCATAGAAAATGATAAACAGGAAGTCTGCTTATCGCAAACTTCCTGTTTGAAAAATTAAAGACCGCGGCATTTCATTAGAAAATTTTCCCATCTTGCATCAGCTGCATTATCAATGTCATTCCCTTTTTCAATAATTAGAATGAGAACAAATGCTGCAACGCAGGCAAGCAACTCGGAAAGTTTCGGGAGCCTCCACTCCACCACTGCGTTTAGGATAGCCGTGAAGAAGGGAACAGTGGCAAGGGCTATTCCTAAAATATGAGGAGGATACTTTCTCTCCTCTAACAGTCCAAAGTAATTGTAATCTGCCGCAAAAAATACGACAGAAAAAACAACGAACATAACCAGATAAAATCCTGACATGCCTTGTATCGAACTCGGGTTATACCGGTTATATACATTTGCCAAGGGGTCTGGTTGTAGGAGTTGCAAAAATGAGGCACATAAGAATCCAACTAGTGTGTATGCTTGGATAATTACTAAGCGATCAAATTTGGCGAGGTACTTGTACGCGATCACATTTGTTACCGCCCAAAGAAAAGCCGGAATTAATACGTTTATTGAATACATAAAGAACGGTTTTTAGTACGTGTGAATTTATTAGATTAAAGAAATGGGTTATGCGAAACCCTGAAAGGGGACTCGCATAACCCATCTCGCACATTTACTATTTCATTCTTATATTACCCCAAAATCACGTTTTGTCAAACAAACGGCGTTGTTCTACAAGGATTTTTTGATGTCCGCAATAGTTTCTTCCACCTCTTCTTCTGTCATGATGCGTCGTTCTCGCGCATCAGTTTCAACTGTGGCGATCGCAATTTTGGGAATGACATGAAAATGCACATGGGGAACACTTTTATCACCAGAAACTCCTTCGCGTACTAAAAATGTGGCATTAGTGTAGCCGAGTTTGTGGAGTACATCGAGTGCGATTCGTTCTAATGTATTTACTTCGAGCACTTCGGCTTCAGTCATTTCGATAACAGATTCAATGTGACGATTCACTACAACCATTAAATGGTGCTTTGTGTATGGAGCAAGCGAATAGGTGAGATATCCATACTCAAGTTTTAGAATTTGTTCTTGGCGGTTACCGCAAAATGGACACTCAGTCCGGTCTTTCATGAAGTCTTTGTAGAGCATGGGATTAGTATATGTAAAATACAAAATCCGCACAAACAAATGTCCGATTGGATTTTGTATTGTGCGGATATCGGTTAATACCGGTATAGCATGATGTTGCCGAGCACAAAGGAGGTAACGAATAGAGCGGTGCAAAGGCCGCCCCAAAAGTAATGCCATCGTCCGATACTTACTTTGTGGGGCGACAACTTTCTTGTGATGAGAAGAGTTGCCAGCACGAGTAGTGTAAGGGCACAAGGCAAATGGATGAAGAATAGTAATCCATGTCTGTCCGGATTACTAGATTTCCAGAACCACGTCATACTTTCAGCGAGTATGAGTCCAACTAGTGTGAACCCATAAAAAATTTTGCCAAAAAGAACATGGTTATCCGAGCGCTTCCAGTTGAAGGGTTTTGCGTGGGACAGGATACCAAATATAACGGTAAGAATTAAGTATACGAATGCTACCGTAAAGCATACGAAAATTGCGATCTTGAAATACATCAGTTGCATAACGAGAGATTTTAAAAGCCAGGAAATATTTTCTTAACACTACAATAAAGTATGAGAAAGTCAAAACAACAATAAACTTCAACAGCTTCGAGTCATTCTAATGGTTCTCGGTATATGAATGGCATACGCAAAAATAAAAAACACCCATATGGGTGTTTTTTGTTTTTTGCGAGGCGTGATTACGCCTGTGGAGCGACAGGAGTTCCTGTGCTCTTCTTGCACCATACGTTGTCGAGAGCGCAGCAACCTGCACCGCCGAACATGAGTGAAAGGGAAGCGAAGAGAGTCATGAATGGAGTCATGATCATCATCATATCTGCGCGAACCATCCAGACTGCAACGAGCATGATAACTGCGAGCACAAATGCAGCAAAACGTGTGCAGATACCAAGGAGAACCATAATGCCTCCGATAAGTTCTGCAAATGAAACGAAGTACGCTAAGAATGCGCCAATACCCATTGAGCCGAACATTGCAACTGTTGCATCAAGGTCTGCGACCTTCATGTAACCAGCGTAGATAAAGACTGCACCAACACCTAGACGGAGGACAAAGAGTCCGACATTAGAAGAAAACCATGAGCACTTTTGTGTGAGGTTATTTAACATACTGTAATCATACTTATAATAATAGATTCCTACTGTAGCATATTTTATGCAAAATGCACTTGGGAGTCGGACTCCCAAGTGCATTTTGGTATGTTATGCGCGCTTCTTTTTTGCTGCGAGCATTACTTTCTTCGCGGCAAGACGCTTTTTTGTCTTGTGCGGGCCTTTCGGCATTCGCTTTGGGCTTACACCCTGTTTTCGTTTCTTTGCCATAAAATTTTGATTACTGCTAAGTCCTAAGTATACCTTATATTTGCATGTAATAAATGTTTATTCATAAAATTCACGTATTGATACATTAAAAAAACTGTGTTAAAGTGACGTGCTTTATTCTTTTACAAAATTTTAGAAGTTACTTTGGGAAATGCTCGTTTTTCAAAGTAACTTCTAAAAAAAACATCATGAACAGAATATTGAAATACACGCTCTATGGAGCATTCGTAATCGTAGGCACATGCGCTACAAATTTTTTCGGCAAAAAATATTTTGCAATATTATTTGATGGACAGGGGTGGCCTTTTTTACTTATAGGCGTCTTTCTTTCTGCATTTTTATTATTTTTAATGGCTTTTGGCGTTGATGTAATAAAAGACAAAAGGGAAGAGGGGAAAAAGCAAAAAAGGATTTCATTGTATCAAAACCGGCGAATGAGGAGTGAAGTGCTTATTGAAAGAGTATCCGAGTTCATTTCCGTCGGTACAGAGAAGGTAAATCTTATTATCTGCAACAAAGATAACGCTGATATGCCTGGACTCGTGTTGCGCCGTGCCCTCTGCGGTTTGAGTAAACAAGAAATTCCAAAAGAATTGCACTTAGGTGGAGACCTTAGATATTTTTTGGAAGCTGTTACTAATCTCGTAGGGAAAAATGGTTTTCCAACATTTCTTTTTATCGATATGGGTCAAGATTCGATTAAGGCGGGTGTTCCGGATATACTGCGTACGTTTAAGCGACACAATCTAACAGCCAAAATTTTTATATCCTGTTCAGAGACTTATTTTGAGGAAAAAGTTACTGCCTTCAACGAGCTTCTCGATGAAAAGGTGGTAGAGAAATTAGTGTCTGATACCATTTTCAAAAATGGACGGCGCCTGCAACAACTCATGCAGGCAATTCAGAATTCACTGCAATAGTAGCGAGAATAAAATATTAAATAAAAAACAGGATGCATGAACGCATTCTGTTTTTTATTATGTTCAAAATTACTTAATTAAAAAATTCCAATTAGGGATAAAGTCATAAAACAATTTTAGTTGTGTTTTGTCAAGATGCCGTATATACTTGTTTTGTAAGGGTCCTCTCTAGGAATAGTGTATGTCAGACTCGTTTATTTCATGAGTCGGCTGTGGAAAGCTTCTAACTTTTTACAGAGGAAAGTCTTTGAGTATGCACTTTAGAAATCGCTTTGCTTCGGTATGTCACCAGACTTCCCGACAAGTCATTTAGCGTGCATATTAAAAACATAATAAAAAACAATCAGTATGATTAAAAAGACAACAATTTTGCCCATAGGCACATTTGAATGGTTTTCTACAGTAGTGACAGCATCACCACTTTCAATTTTGGATCAGGAAAAATCAATTGAAACAGGAGAAGAAATGTACAAGGCATATTATTCTCGGATACTTCGCTATTTTGCTTTCCGAATTTTTGACAAGGAGGAAGCAGAAGATCTTGCGCAGTCAGTTTTTCTAAAGATATTCCGTTCTTTAAAGAGCGGTATGTGGGGCGGGGTAGGAGGGGTCGCATATATTTTTGTTGTCGCGAGGAACACGCTTATCGATTATTTCCGAGCAAAAAGACACACAACAATTGTTTCAAACGAACTTGTTGATGCGTATGGTGTGTCAGAAGATTCTTCGTGTGGCTCTATTTTGTCACGTGGCAGAACAGAGATCATTAACACAGCGGTAAGTGGCTTACGAAAAGATGAGGCTGAAGCGGTCAGCTTCCGCTTCCTCTCCGATATGGAGTATTCAGCGATTGCGCTTCTCATGGGCAAAAAGGAATGCACTATCCGACAGCTTGTATACCGAGGATTGCAAAATTTGAAAGTGAATAAGGAATTGCAGTTGCTGTAGGTTTCTATGCTACACACAAAAATACCACCGATTTTATCGGTGGTATTTTTGTGTACCTTACATTTGAGGGCGCGCTATGCTTTTTCTGCGAACAACACAGATGAGTATCAAAAGTAGGTTTGCTACTGATATCGAAATGATATATCCCATGGTAAGAAAGTTATATTCTCGAAGCGCAAGCAGGGCGAATGAGTTTCCAACTATAAAACACCCCCAAGCGAGTAGTGTTTCGCTCCACGGTTCTTGGTAAGACTTTCTGAAACTTGGAAAGTAGCCGACGATATCAATAATACAAACAAGAAGTACGGAAATGAACGGGTCTTTAAAATACCACCAGAGGAAAATCGCCAGTAGCGCCACAATAAGAAGTATCGTATCGAACGAGGTGATATTTTTTGTTCCGTATTTAAGTGAAAAAAGAAAAGTTATAAAGACAAATACAGCTCCGATGGCAAATGCGAGTCCTCCAATCCCTCCACCGCCATAAAATATTCCAAAGGCCGCCGTGCCTTGGGTAAGGGACCAAATAAGCCATGTGTATGAGTGAGGCTGTGTTTTTCCGCGGATAGTGTCTCGCAGGTAGGGGAAGAAAGCGTATGTGCCGAGGAGAATTGAGACAACAGCGAAAATAATTTTTGGATCCATTGGGTTACTTGGAGGTCGGACCTCCAAGTGATTAGTTTTGTTCTACGTGGTTTTTGAAATTATCTAAAATTGCCTGCCAGCCGGCGCGCTGCATTTCTAGCGGGTTTTCATTTTCGGGATCAAATGTTTCAGTTACTTTGTACCCGTCGCCCTCCTTTGTAAACGTGATTGCAACATTTCTTTCATCGCTGTTCATTGTATATTCGATGTACTCATTTGGGACAATTTTGGTGTATGTTCCACCAAAATCGAACCCCACGGAACCGTCCTTTGCTTCCATGCGCGTAGTGAAGGTGCCGCCTTCGCGGAGATCGTTAGTTGCAGATGGGGTATGCCAATCGGGAGAGGCATTGCACCACTTAGTAATGTGTTCTGGCATAGTCCAGTATTGCCAGATTTTTTCAATAGGAGCTTGTATTGTTGTTTCCACGGTGATTTTAGAGGTCATAGAGCAATTATAGTATACTGATACCATTATGGAAGGAGGATACAAATTCATCAGTCAGCAATTTGAATATCAGCCCAAGAAGAAACCACCGGCAGAAAAGAAGCCGGCAGTGTTTACTGAGAAGAGACTAAGTAAAAAGAAGAGGGAGGAAAAAATCGAGGAAATAACGAAAGAAATTAACGATCAACTTTCGGGAAATTAAAATCACTTAGACATCAGATGTCTAAGTGATTTTAATTTTAGGCTACTGTGCCTTCATGACTTTTAATCCAGGAAATTGAATACGGAATGCTGAGTGAAATCTTTTTGGTTTTTACGGCGAGCACTTCTTTTGGACGGATTACGATAAATCTTTTTTTCCAACCCTTAACGAAAGCAGCACTCGAGATTTTTTTCTGACTCGCGTTCTTGTTTGCAGGGTCATTGTAATAGATCGTGTCATTATCAATGCCTTCTAATACCAGAAGGTGAGGCAGGCGAGTCTTTGGATCAAATCCAGAGTATACCGATACGATAACCGGACCCTCCTTTAATTCCTTCTTTAATTGCGTGAATGCATTTGCTGAACTTGCTTTTGAAAGATCATAGGCAATGCCGTCGAGCCCGTACCGTCGTGAGAGACTGATGAGTCCTGCATGCGACCATCCGGCGTTATTAATATACGCGCCAGATGCGATGCCTTGACCAAGCAGTTTATTTACCGAAACACCACTCTCTGAATTATAAAAGTCGATGATCATAGCCAAACTGGTAATACCACATCCTTGTTTTTTCCATACTGATGAATCTATTTCTTGAATTTGCGAATGAAAAGGCACATCTGCGATTGTCGCAGGAACATTAATTATTGGAACCATGCCTCTAACATTACATAGACAAGGGCCTTGTGGCAATGAAGTTATCGTTGCACGATGACTTTAGTGCCAAGCGGCGCCCAGTAATAAAGCTTTTTTGCCAGTTCTGGGGATTGGTTAATACAGCCGTGTGACATCGGAGACCCAAAATTATTGTGCCAATATGCTCCATGGAGAGCTGCGCCACCGCTGGTGAAGTAGAGGACCCACGGAACGCCGGGGAGGTCATATTCATCATCGCTGATGTCAGGAATCGGACCTTGCATATAACGACTCGGAGTTTTTCGGGAGATTGTGTAGGTTCCGACAGGTGTTGGATTAATTTCGATACCGGCTGAAATTGGTTCCTCGAGAAATAGTGTATTGCCTTCATAGGCATAGAGCATTTGCTTTGAGAGATCAACGACAATATGCTTATCAGTTTCTACTGCTTTGTTTTTCGCATCAAGCACCCGCTCACCTTCATCATAGAAGTGTCTAATTGCCTCATTGTCGACAGCAACGTACCAATCGCCCGTTACTCGTTCTGGGTGCTGGAGTTTAATATCAAAAACAATTTTATACCAATCATGGTCACTACCTTTAACAGTCTCTGGTGCAACTTTAAGCACCACACCAATACGAAGCTTTTCTACGACAGTGTAATTCGTGCCAGGACCTGCGCGCATGTTTACACATGTGTTTTCGTAGGCATGGTTACAACCATCAACTATTTCAATGTAGTTAAAAAGAGGTTCGGGCTCGGGAGCTTCTTCTTTCGGCTCTTCGCCTTCAACCGGAAGAACAGAACCAGGAAGGGGATTTATATTTGATTCTTTCTTAGTGTTTACCGAGATGAAAATAAAGGTAACAACAACGGCCAAGAGAAGGATCACTATGAGGTATGTCTTTTTGTTCATAATTTTTGGTTATTGGAAGTGCAATTTTAGCACATAAAATAGTTGGGCATATATGGTTACGAATTGCCATGACAGACCGTGACCGGAATATGATTATTTTTTTATGTTGACAGCATTTTTGGTGGTCAGATGACAGGATTCTTTCATTACATGAACAGTATACCTTTCCGATATTTTTGAACGAGTACATTAAAAAATATAACGGAGAAGGTCTTCGAATCCTGCCCGCAAGACAATCAATTGTCTTGCTCGTGGGGAGCATAAAAGAAAAACGCCAAAGTGGCGTTTTTCTTTTATGCTCCCCCGGCAGGATTCGAACCTGCGGCCAATCGATTAACAGTCGATTGCTCTACCGCTGAGCTACAGGGGAATGTGTATATTC
>CAZRTW010000002.1:0-36421 GCA_964603145.1 uncultured Candidatus Saccharibacteria bacterium
TTTTATTTCACTTACTATGAAACATGAACAAATACAAAATGATGTGCTGGGGATGCTCGGGGCTCTTGGGTATGAGGGCGCTGATGTAGCGGTTACGTATGATGACGGAGCAAATACGCTCTGGTTCTCAATCACCTCTCCACATACACGACTCCTTCTCACACGAGAAGCCGAAGCGCTTTCCGCACTCAACCATCTTGCTGCACGCATAGTTGAGAAAACAAACACACCTGAATTGCGAGGGCCGCGTATTGTAGTGGACGCGAACAATCATGAGAAGAAAAAGATTGATACACTCCGAACAACGGCGCATATGATGGCAGAGCGCGCTCGTTATTTTAAAGCTTCCGTTGATCTTGAGCCGATGTCAGCGCATAATCGTCGCATCGTCCACGAATTTCTCTCTGAAGCGACTGATATAAAAACAGAATCAGCCGGTGAAGGTCCGGGGCGACACGTCGTCATTAAATATATTGGAGGACTGTAAAACAAAGAACAAGAATCAAGAAACATAAAAACAACCAAAACCCCGCGCCATTCGGCGCGGGGTTTTGGTTGTTGTTCCCTGTTTCTTTGTTTTATTGTTCCTTGATCTCCCCCATATTGAGCGCCCAGAGTGATTCAGTATTTTTGTCGATAAACACGAGATATGTTTCAGTTGAGTCAAGAGAGAGGCGGATTGCGTCAAGATTATTTCCTTCCCCATTTGAAATTTCATACATAATTCCAGTTGAGGCATCGATTTTCCAAAAGCTATCATTAAAGTGAGTTACCCCTTGGTACCAACTATCAGGGTATTCTCCTCGTGTAGCTGTTTTTGAAGCTGCACAATAAAACACAAGAGAGTTCTTTGCCCAGATACATTTTTCCGGCAGTGTTTGTAGCCCGATATTAATATCAGAGCCATCAGAAAGGCGTTTGATATGGAGTGTAAGACCACCACCTCCAGAAACATTGTAGAGGAGGGATTTACCATCCGGGCTGATTTTTGTTGTGAGGCCGGTCACCCCACCTGCAATTTTCTGGAATACTCCGCTCTTTGGAACGAAATATGCTTGGCCAGGAAGAAGCGCTGTCGCCTTTGTTGTGAGGACCGGCACACCACTAGCCCAATCGAGGAGCCATTCAGAAAATGAACTGGAGAAGAGCTGTTTCTTTCCTGTGCCATCGGATTTCATACTGATGCCTGCTACGCCGTTGCCGGTTGGGAGAAGAAAGAGAATATTTTTACCGTCAGTAGAAAAAGTAATATCAACAATATTGTCTGGGAGGAATTCTCCTTTTACCGTCCCGTCAGATGATGTTGTCGTTGGGGCGACACGGCGGCCTAGATAGGTTGCAACACCTTGGTTATCGTCTTTTACGTAACGGAAAATAATTGTTTCTCCCCCGTCGCCAAAATACGCTTCAGCCGTTCGAGAAAGCACAGTGCCAGATGTCTTCTTGCTATTTTGCCCTGTGATCTCTACATCATAGAGATAGCCAGTGCCACGTTCGGCAAAACGAACAACCGGAATCTTTGAAGCGGGAATCGGACTACCACTTGGGTCGTTGATACTATAGTCAGGAGTGCCTTCTGGAGGAGGAGGGAGCACTGTGGCCCCTGCGACTACCTTGTTCGAGAGTTTGGTAAGACGCTTTGGGCCGGAAGATGTGCTCGGGGTTTCAGAATCCGGATTTTCCCCGCCGATTGTTCCAGTCGTAGGATTTTCCGTATTTGGAGTATTGTTGTTCCCGAATGGGAAGAGCGAACTCAAGATACTTTTTTGAGTGCCTGGCTCTCCATTCTGGCTATTTTTATATGCTTGATATACCCAAACACCCAAAATAATAAGGGCGAGTGCAACAAGAATAATGATTTTTTTTCGAGACATAAAATACGCTTTCTCCATTATACGGCACCGAGGTATTTCTTACTACCAGATTATCTCGCCCAGCCGCAGTGCACATGATTCCAATGGTCTGCACGGGTGTTAAAGCCAGTGGCCTTACAAAGTCCGGTGATATTTTTCCCATTTGCATCCTTTGGGTAGGAATCGCATGGCCCAAGAAGTTCGGTCGCTCCTGCGAGCTTACATGCTCCTCCTATGGCTTTTACACGGGGGAGATCTGTCGCTCGGGCGGATATATCGAATGCAACTCCGAGATAGTGTCGTGAATCAGCGCTGTGGTCTCCCCCTAGGATTTCGCTCACACTTATTGGGCTACTTGAAGCATCTGAAGCAGCAATCAATCCTGAGAGCATCTCGGCACTAAGCGCAACTTGCTTTGACCCTACATCACTACGTGCGCTTGTCCATGCAAGAAGATTTTTTGAAGTATCAATAATATTTTGTTGTGGGCTTGAACGACTGTCCCCCTTTTGGTCAGCTTGGAAAGTAATTTTTGAATTTTTAAGAATATCTTCCGCAAGTTTCTGTGCGCTTCCTGTAACGATCGTAATGTTTGTTGGTGGCGTGACTGTTGTTGGGATGGTTCCATCGGTATCAGTTATTGGACCTTCTCCCCCTAAATCTACCCCCGTAATATTCACCGAAACATCAGTCAGGGCGGGGTTAATAGTATTAAGCAGAATATATGAACCAAGCGCGAGAAGAAGTCCAAAGAGCGCATTCATAATACGGCTCTTAGCACCCTCCTTCTCTCCAAGAGAGATAGTCGACATATACTCAATACCACCGATCACGATCATAAGTACTGCTAGTACTCCGATGATACCAATGACGAGCTTAATGATGCTTTCGATATAAATACCAACCCCCTCTTTCACATTGATCTTGCCAGTTGGATCGATATTCCCATTCGCGTCTGGTATTGGGAGTGGAGCGAGCATGCAGTATGTGTCGGTACCTTCACTGATACAGTTGTATCCATTCGGAGCGGCATTTGTTGGTTTATCAACGATCGGAGTGTAGTACTCAGGAATAGTAAATGACCCCAAATTCCACATGGATGGTTCAGTAAGCCAAGCTCCCTCTATTCGTTGACGATTCAGTCCGATACAATATGTTCCGCTCGGGAGATTATTATGCAGCCCCTTTCCCCACCAGTCTTTAATAGAATAGAGAGAACGGTCTTCATTCAAAAATGAGTCAACGGCTCCGCCTTCAACCGTTGTTGTTCCATTGTATGGGTTATGCTCACTCCCCTTCCATGTATTATCTTGCAAGCAAGCTCCTTTGGAGTTTGTTTCAGTCCCAAGAACCATCTGATATTTTGCTTCAACATTTGGGTCAGTAATATCAATTTTGACCTCAACCCATGGGGTGCTGTCACTATTAACTGAGGCATACGCAAGTTTAAATTTTTCTTTATTAACTTTGTTTGAGGTGACTGTAATTTTTCGGGTATTTGCGTATGGGCTGAAATCAAAATCCTTGAATGTGTTTACTCCGAGTTTTGTTGTGCGCTCATTAGATTCGAACCATCCTGTGCAATAAGCTCCATCAGGGAGGTCCTTCCATGTGTATGTAAGTTCGTACGGTTTTACGCCGTTCGTTTTTGGTGTAGCAAATTCTCGAGAAACGTATTTAGAATTAAATGTGCAGTCATCATCTTTTTCTGTTCCGAGGGCGAACTTAAGCGTGCCATCGTATGTATCGTAGTATTGCAGCTTTACAACGTATCCTCCGTTTCCATCCATGAGTGGAGCTGATGATTGTTCCACATTGTCTCGTGCGAAAGCACTACCCGCCGGAACGAGCAGAAGAAGCAATACTGTAAAGCCAATTACCCATGATGTATTTTTTTTCATGTGATTATTCGAGCGTCAATTGAAGACTACTTTCTGCTTCTTGGAACAATCTGCTTGGGTTCATAATGCTTACAAAGAGCGAAGCACTTCCTTTTGTGGTTGTGTCACGATGAAGAAAGAGAACACCAGGAGTTTTTGGAGTAGGGAGCGGGTCGCCGTTTAATTCCCAATCATATTTAAGAGCTGCTGATGTTGGGCTTTTTTTCGAGAAGAAGTATGGCAAAACAATAACAGTTGTGTCACTTCCTGAAACCGAGTGCACTCCGGTGAGAGCAGTATCAAAAAGTGGACCATAGAGCGGGCTACCAGCATACCAGAGAACCTTAGGCTGGTATCCGTTAACACGAGCATTTCCTTTAGTGCTTACGGTTCCATCAGGTGTTGAAACAGAAACGGAAGCACTCTTTGATTGCGCGAGGTATGTAAGAGATGTTTTAAAAGAGTCAATGCCATATCCTGATGCATTTTCGTCAGGATTGAAATCTTCTTGCCACGAATAAATAAAATTCTGTACTGGCACGAAATTCCCCTTCGTATCCTTTACTTGAGGGATTGCAACAAATTTGATATCAGATTCCGAAGACGGCAATGCTTTGCCACGATACAGTGGTGGGACTATAGAATCCGTTGACTGCCAGAGAATATCAACAGTCATTGGAGTTATGACGATTGTTTTAGTGATAGGGACTGATCCAACAGGCACGATGTAAATACCAATAGTTGTCGGTGAGCCGAGCTCTTTTGTGGTAAAAGTGAAGTGATCTGCCCCTACGCCTACGGCAGATTTTTTGCCGTCCTGTCGCCATTCGATTGTTGAGGATTTTAGGTCAACAACGAAGCTTTTAATAGTCAGAGTGACACTCTCGCCTGGGCCAGGATTTTCCGGGGATGCTGTGACGGATATATCGGAATTGAAGTTTCCACCTGTTGGTGTTTGGGCACGGGCGTGAAGAAGCGGCACAAAAAGCATAGTGAGAAGGAATGCGCCAATAATTCTACGAAACATGCATATAGTATAGCAATAAGCCCTCCGCTTATGAAGCGGAGGGCTTATTTGTTTTACATCCAAGAGCTTGGATGGTCCATGCAATACATCATTTTTTTTGAAGCGTTTCGAGCCTCTTCTAAGTCTGTATTTTTCTTCGTATGTTCAGGATTGTCATATGGGCATTCCCATGCTTTTACTGGCTTGTTCGCGGGGATGCAACTTGTTTCATTTTTGCAGTCTTTACTTGGTTTGCACCATCCCGGCCCCGCTCCTTGTGCAGCTGCGACATTTCGCCAGTCTGTCCCGCATTGAGTGCTTTGAATGTATCGAATAAATTTCTCCTGAATACAAATAATTTTATCAATATTTTGGGGGTCAGAAAGCCATGATCCTGTTATTGTTCCAACAACACTACACTGTTTTGCATATGTCTGAGCAGTTGTGGGAAGTTGTTGGAAAATGCCATAAGCACGTCCATATTTTGTCATTTTACCCGGCTTAGTAATGTCGCAAGCTGATTCTTCTACCATATTTACTTTCATAAAGCGGGCAAGTTCAGGGTCGGACACAACTGCATCAATGCGAGCTGCATATTTTTTGCACATAGAGGTGATTCCTTCGCAATCCATTTTTCTGTCCCATGGCTTACAAATTTTTGCCATTTCATCACTTGTTTCCTGAGTGGTTGGCTTTGAAATTTTGACACCGGAATTTGGGTCTTTAACTATAAATTCAGTTTCGGGGGTCACTGTCACACTTTCTCCTTCTACTAATACCCCACTTCCCCCTAAATCTACCCCCGTAATATTCACCGAAACATCAGTCAGGGCGGGGTTAATAGTATTAAGCAGAATATATGAACCAAGCGCGAGAAGAAGTCCAAAGAGCGCATTCATAATACGGCTCTTAGCACCCTCCTTCTCTCCAAGAGAGATAGTCGACATATACTCAATACCACCGATCACGATCATAAGTACTGCTAGTACTCCGATGATACCAATGACGAGCTTAATGATGCTTTCGATATAAATACCAACCCCCTCTTTCACATTGATCTTGCCAGTTGGATCGATATTCCCATTCGCGTCTGGTATTGGGAGTGGAGCGAGCATGCAGTAAGCGCTCGTGTCTGTGCTCACACATCCATAACCGTTCGAGGCAGGTGGCTTGGTTGTGTCATCCGGATCTATCGTTGTTGTTGTGACAGGAGCTGTTTTTGTGGTAAATGTTCCGGTCAGTTTTGAGAAAAACGAATTATCCTCAGGATAAATAGTATAACTATAGAGTGAACCAGTATTTAATCCTTTACATGCGACAATAAACTTTTCTGTGGTCGAAACTTGGCTACCTGGTTCCTTAGTTTCTTTTCCATCCTTGTCCACGCAAGTGATGAACATTTTTGTTTTAAAATCCTTTACCGAGCCAAGTTCAACCGCAAAAACTGCGATTGTGGTAGTGATATCTTCCTGTACGATTTTTGCGCTTGTTGCTGCTTGTGCGAAGCCAGTGCCAAGCAAAAATACTCCAACGAAAAGGACTACACCTACCTTTGTCCAAAATGTAGAACTGAAAATTTTTCTCATACGATACTACTCTACAGCTTTTGACAGCTCATTGCGCGACTTTTGAAGGGCAAGAATCTGTGATGGATCGCTCGTGATGAGCTGGTCTTCT
This sequence comes from uncultured Candidatus Saccharibacteria bacterium, assembly GCA_964603145.1. Classification (GTDB taxonomy): domain Bacteria; phylum Patescibacteriota; class Minisyncoccia; order Phycocordibacterales; family UBA9973; genus CAITQP01. The sequence goes on from CAZRTW010000002.1 coordinate 6,417, forward strand.
GTGTATGAAGCAATAATCTTAATTGCCACGTGTTTGAGACCTGCAAAGAAGATTCCCTCACCTTTACTACACTCAAGCAGAAGGTATTTTTCTTCGTCTGTCAGATTGAATGTTTTTTGGAGCGCCTCTACGGTTGATGGAGATTGTTTAAGAAGGAGTTGCAGACTTGAGTTTGTGATGATTGGCACGCCGTATGGGCTCTTCATAAAGTCGCCCACATCTTGGGTGATAGTTGCAAGACCCAAGAAATATTTTCGCCCACGTTTTGCAATTGAAAAGAGGAACGATGCGGTATCGTCTGATTTCATCATCCACCATGCCTCGTCCACCACCAAGAGTCGTTTTTTTATGTTTTTGCGCACTTCATTCCAGATGAAATGCGTCACGATGTTCATCGCCGCTGGTTTCAAATCGTCTTCCATGTCACGCACAGAGAAGACTACAAACTTTTTATTAATATCCACATTTGATGGCTGGTTGATGAACCCTGCCCATGAGCCGTGCGTATATTTAGAGAGACGCGCAACCAACGAATCTGTTCCTTCCATACCGGAGAGGACCATTTCAAAGTCAGAGAGAAGCGGTGGTTCGATTTGGGCAAAATCAGAATCAGGAGTGATGTCTTTGATCGCATAGTTTTCCATAATCGCGCGATCGATGAGTGAATCTTCTTCTGGAGTGAGGCCGCCGAGCATAATACGGAAAAGACCAACAAGGTTAATCACGTTTCCACGGAGTACATCAGTATTGGTCTCCCCTTCTCCTGGGAGCGGGAGGTCAAATGGATTGATGTGGCTACCTGAGTTGAGGGAAATATTAAAGTAACGACCGCCAAGCGCTTCGGCCAAGCGTTCGTATTCACGTTCTGGGTCGATCACAATCACTTCCGTTTCGAACATGAGTGATCGGATGATCTCAAGTTTTGTCGCGTATGATTTACCGGCACCGGAGGTCGCGAAAATAATTGAGTTGTAGTTATCGAGCGAGAATCGATCGAAAATGATAAGTGAAGAGTTCTGTCTATTCACGCCATACAGAATTCCCTTGTCTGAAGTAAGATCGAATGAAACAAACGGGAAGAAGCTCGAGAGCGGTTCAGAATTGAGTTTCTGATAAATCCGGAGATGGTCGTCCTCAAGCGGAAGAATGCTTTTAAAGCCATCATCCTGTTGGAAGAGGGCCGGCTTGAAGTAAATGAGTTTAGACTCAAGGATTGATTTGATTTCGTTCTCAATCTTGTAGAGTTCCGTGTCATTGTCTGCGTAAATAGTGAGATATAGTCCTACATCAAACATTTTTTCTTGGGCTTGGGTAAGGCGGTCGCGCAAATCCTCAAGGTTCTGGTTTGCCACATCAAGTTCCGGGTCGCGCACCAGACCTTTTGATTCGCGAGTCATAATCTGACTTTGTACTTCTGCCACTTTTTTCTGGAAATTTCGAAGAACGATTGCTGTTTCAACTGGGTGGATCACAATCGAAATATCAAATACTTTGTCGAGGTTAATGATTGGGGTGAGCCAGTTGTCGTTGATGGTTGAAGGATATGAAATAACGAAGTAGGTTCGGGCAATTTTGTCGCCGAGGTTGATGGACTTTGGTTCAATCTTAAGCGCAGATGGCGCAATAATGTCTTTGAGTTCGAGTGTGGCTGCCTCGTAGATCTGGTCTGGCAGAACAGGCATGGCATTTGACTGAATGCGCGTGGAGCTCTGCGCATTTTTGCTCGTATTCGTATTTCCAAAAAGTCCAAAAAATGCCATAAAAATTATTGCACCCCTTCCAGCTTAATAGCCGGCTGGATATCTCCCGGGTTAAATGTCTTATAGAAAAGTTCAATCACTTCTTCTGTTTGGAGACGCTCACAGCGAGCGCCACAGCTTGCAAGCCCACCTGAAATAACTGATACACGTTCATCAAGCTGAGTACGGCGTTCTTCGAAATTTGCATCATCGACTTTTTTCTTATTTTTCTCCCCTCCTCCGCCAAAAATCTTTGAGAAAAATCCCTGCTTTGAATTAAGCGCTGCCTCTTCGTAGGGAATAACAACATAGAAATACTTTCGCATAATGGAAACCTGTTCAGTAAATTCACGTACGAAGTTAATGTATCCAAGAGTCTGGAGTTTTAGGAGGGGTTCGCGCTGTTCAGCTACTTTGCTCTCAAGCATGATGAGGTATGGACGAATATCAAGGCGTCGAGATTGTACAACAATCTGCACCGGAAAATCGAGAGAGTTTAAAAAGCCTTGGAATTGGCGGATAACGGCGATTTGTTCCTCGGCAGATTTGAGGGCAAGGTTTACGGAAGAAACGGCCAAAATAGCGCGAAGTGCGCCGTCTTTGAGCACCACAGTTCCCTCTCGTACTTCTTTGATTGGTACGAATTCTTGAGTAGCGGTTGCAGAAATTGCCACGATCTTATTATACCATCAGCCTCTCTAAATAAAGAATAAAACCCCATAACTATGGGGTTTTATTCTTAGCGTCGGTTTGTTTTATCAAGTACGTCGAGGCCCCAAGCAATATCATGAAGTTTTGATTCAGTAATACGTGGGATAAAAACAGGATTTTTTGCTTTTTCTTCGGCGTCTTTCTCCTCTTTTGATTTTCGCTTCTTTTTTTCTTGCTTCCAGACATAGAGTTTATCGCTAAATGCATACGTAAACGCAGATTCAACGATATTTATGAATGGTTTGTCGTTCACTTTGATAAAGGCGAGAGTGAAGGCGAATACGGCAACTGGTATAGCAACAATAATCCCAAAGAAGAGCGGTAGAAGTTTCAGTGCAAGGAAACAAAGACCCCCTCCTCCAGCGAGATACACGAATTGGCGGAATGTTAGTTGCCCAAAAATCTTATCTTCGACATCAATAAATTGTGGCACTGAGAATCTCATGGATACAGTATAACAAAAAGTCGGCGCGTATGCGCCGACTTTTTATGCTATAGGTTCTCGATATGGGTCTACCGACGGTTTTGTGGGTGGAGTAGCCGGAGTTGGTGGTGTTGCCGGTTTTGCGATCGTGTAGTCAGTTGTTTTTGTTGGCGCCATAATAGGAGTGGTCGCTTTTAGTTTATCTGCCACAAGATTTGTCGGAGCAATTTTAGTTGGATTTTCAATTCCCTGCAAAATGTCAGTACGGCTTCCAAGTGGTGCATCTTTTACAGGAAGAGGAGTCTCGCTGATAACTACTCCAGTCTTTTCAAGCATGCTTTTCTCTTGGGTGGAGAGTACGGGTGCTGGTTTTGGAGCGACTGGCGCCGGTGGAACTGGTGTGGGAGTAGTAACTGAAGGTGTAACAGGTTTTGGAGCAATGCCGGCAATGTTTGGAGTGGTTGGAGCAGAAGCGACAGGTTCAGTTTCTTCTCTGTCAGGCAAAAAGTCTGCTGGGTCGCGCTTGGCAGAATAGACTCTCTCAAGTGAGGCACGGATTGGAGTAAAAATTCTCTCATTGATCATAGGAATAAGCGCGTCCATCTCGGCATCAGTTTTCTTGAGGTCCTTTTGAATTTCATCACGGTACTCGTTTGGCGGTGTCATGCCAAGAATTACCATAGAGGTATCAATCTCAAGTGTTGAAAGTTCTTCGAAGGTGAGTTTATTAGCTTTCGCTATTTCAAAAAGCGATTTCTGATAGGTATCGCTCACCATAAGTTTTTTGAGGTCATCAGGAAGAAGCTCAAAACGAGTTTTGATTTCCTTCTGAACACCAAGGTACTCATCCATCAAGTACTTTTCAGTATCCCCGGTAGCCCCTTCCCCGACAGCTCCCTTTAAGGAGGTTACATTTATTTTTTTTGCGTCGTCTGCCATATCTTTTTTATTATATCATTACTATCTCAAAGCCAATCATTTGTTAGTGCCCATGCCCGTCCCCTCCCGCATGTCCATGATCATCATGCCCGTGGTCGTCGTGTCCATGATCAGAGCCACTTGCCTTTATTCCCGATGCATCAACCTTGATAACAGGGTTGAGTGGGGCTCCTTGTTTTCCTCGGTGGTCGTCAGCACCGGCGTTTGCTGCGGCTGCATCAATGTTACGCGGGGTCCAACTGTTGATCATGTCCTTAGTATTTGCAGAACTTTGTCTGACAATATCAGTTACACCATATTTGAAGATATTTCCAAAGTTTTCAATTGCGGAAATTATGCCTTTGTAATTCTTAAATTCTTCAAGATTTAGTTTAAAGGAGCCCATAACATCCTTGGTTTTTTCTTTGCGTTCACCAAGATCGAGGTGTCCGGTACGAATTATACTTCCGGAAGAATCAAGAAGGTCTCCATGGAGTGCGTAATTTTGCTGTGCGAGCTGCATATGAGTGAGTGATTTAGCACGATCGTTCTCATTTCGTTTCTGCATGCTCTGAAGCTGAGCAATAGTTTTTCCATGTGATCCAGTAAGATCGGCGCGAGAGACATCGTGATCAGTAACAAGTTCGTCGTCAGCCTTCTTAGCTTTATGTTCAACGTGTTCTTTAAAGTAGCTTGCCGTTGTCCTGCCCATGTCGATATCCTGTTTATCAATGGTGTGCATGACCGTTTTACCATCTTTATCTCTAATAGCTTGCCCGTCTCGGCCAAGTACTGCGATTTGTTTACCAAGAGCAAGCTCCGGATGATCTTTATCTCCGAGCTTAATTTTTGAGACTCCTTCTGTAACATTCAATAATGCCTTTTCAAGCGCTTCTTTTTCCTTGTTTGCTGCATACCATTCACCAGACTTAGTATCCATACTATTCTTTTTATCTGCCTGTGAAAGAGTAGAGCTAAGATTTTTTACCTTATCTCGAGCCGCTCTAAGTTCAATATTGATATCCTTTTTGGCTGTATCTCGTTCATCAAGCGTATCATCATAGCCATTTTGCTGGTCATGGTTATGGCCAAGCTTTTTCTTCATTGCATCGAGTTTTGCGGCTTTAGCATTCATTTCACCTTCAAATCCTCCGGCCGCACGCTGCATTGAAAGGGCACCAAAACTGCCCATGTTCATACCAGTAAATTGGCGGGTTGTTGCTCCCATGCCTGTTTGACGCCAGTCGTATGAACGAGCCGCACGTTTTTGCGCGCTCTCGACTTTTTTAAACATATCTTTCTGCATGGTCTGAAAGCGGGAGTCTTTTTTCATTTCTGCTTCAGACATTCCTTCCATATCTGTAGCTGAGAGTTTAAATTTTTTCGCGAACATTTCTTTGGTTGCATTTGTTACACGGCCAGATGCCATGTCGAGGTTTGCTTCATTCTTAGCAAAGTTCATTGCGCGACCTCCAAGGATTCGTCGGCCCGCAAGGGAAGCGACACCAGAAACCCCGCCAAGTGCAAGCCCCCCAGCAAGTCCAATTCCTTTTTGTGCAAGGTTTGCTACTACTTGTCCGAATTCTCCCGCAGAAGATTTTACGTACTTCGTCGCTTTGAGGATCATCACAACCAGCATCGCAAAGAAGATGAGCATGATGAACAATGTTGCGTATGAACTATGTGTTGCTGCGAAGGAGTCTCTTACCATCTGACTCTTTGCCATGATGGAAATAAGAAGCAGGAAGAAGAAATAAATCGGAGCGCCAAAGGCAACGGCAAGAAGATCCGCCCACCAATGATCCCAGCCAACACCATGAATGTGTTTTGTTTTTGGAATGATGTAACTCACAAAGGCGATTGGTGCGAAGACAATGGCAATCCAGAGACTAACCATGCGTCCGAGGCAGGCCATGGCGGCAATAAAGAGTGACCAAGCCATGACGAAGTAGACGATTCCCACAAGAATGAGGAGCCCCATAACCGTGGAAGGAGGGATATCACCGATTATTCCGTTTGGTGAGAGTCCCTGCCAGAATTTCTTACTTTGGAATTTTTGCGGTTCGAATGCTTGGACCAATTGCGTACTGATAGATTTTGGCGGAGTCGCTCCGTTTCCATATACACCACCTACTGATCCGGCATTTTTTTCTCCGTCTACTACGACAACCGATGAGGCCCCGATTTGATTATAGAAAACTAAGGCCAGCGTATTTGATATATCAATCACCACCTCGGTGATGAACATGCTGAAGTTTATGATAAGGGCGATCAGAACAATCGATGCCAGCATCTTTTTGGGGTTCGCGTGGGCAATTTCAATATCGAGCACGAAGGAGAGTGCTGTAAAGAGGAGAATCAAAATAAGAAAAATATTGGCGAAGTCGCGTGTTATACGCCAGCCTTCTGCAATAAATTCCGCCCCGCTATAGTAGGTGCTCTGCAGCGTAATAGCAGCGAGTGTGTCAAAGAACGAGGCAGAGAGATACATGAATTTCGCACCAATCAGGTATGGGAAGAAGTAGAAGAGATATTCAAGACAGCCGATGAGCGTACCGCTAAAGAGGAGGCCACATTGGTCCTCGATTGCCTGCTCAATACTATATTTATCACTTGTATTTTTTGCCTTAGTCGCCTCTTCTTCAGCTTGTGATACTGCAATCGATGAAAGTATTTGGACGGAAGGGTAAATCAACTGCGCCGTTGCTCTTTTAGGGGCAAGCATGGGAGAAAAAACTCCCAGTAAAACTGAAGTTAAAAGTATCGGAATAACAATACGCTTCATAATGCGTATGCGTCCTCCTATTTTATTTTTTCTTCGGCTAAAGATTTGCATTCTGTCCTGGTTTGCACCGCACATAACTCTTACTAGTATATATTGATAATCGCCTCAAGTCCGGCAAGAGCGTATTTCAACGGTTGGTCATTAATCGTTACAACATCATCATTCTTAACGACATTCTTCTCGGTTTGTTTCCCAAACTTTGCCTCGAAGTGAGGAACTTGGTCAGCCCCCTGCCCCATCGCATAGTGTACGTCAGGGAGCATTGAGTATCCGACATCGGTAAAGGTATCTTCAAATGCAATAAATTCTGCACGGCCATCATATGCCCCGTATCCCGCAGATGGCGCCATTACTGGGATTTCTTCCAATATTGTTCTTGGGTAAAACATGCGTGCCTTTGGAGCACTGTATGCCGCGCCGTTTGTGTCAGTTACACATGTTTCAATGTATCCACCCTTGCCTTCGTAGTCAGAGAGTTCATTTTTAAGTGCTACAAGTGCGTCTTCCTGCTTGTTAACATCGTCAAGGCTGTGAATTTTTGGAGCGATAAGATCAAAGGTACTGCTGATGCGACGAAGCTCAACTTGGTATGGAGTCAAAATCGCAATACTTTTTCCTTGTGTTTCAAGGAAGTCTTGCTGATACCAATACCACTTATCGTGAGGAATAACTGGCGCTGTTGGAGTTGGTGGCGTAATTACAGTACCCGTTCCTGTGGTAAGGGTGGCTATACCAAGCTGTTGCGGAGCGATTGTTGTGTTAGTGAAGAGCGTTGTGGTCGTTGTTTGTGTGTGGTCAATATATCCTGCAAATGTCGGGAGTTTGTTGATGCGGGCAACAAGGCTATTTAGTTGCTCGACAGTTGCCTTACTGCTTGTGATCAAAATCTTGTTGTCGTGAAGCGCTTTTTTGTAAGCACTAACATTTCGGAATTTAGTCTCATTGATTGTGTATTCAAGCGGTAGATTTAATGTGATGTCCGGATTATATTCAGGCAAATATGTCTGATCAACAATATCAGCGTAACGATTAAAGAGAGTGTTGAAAATATTTACGATAGAGTTGTGCCCGTTTACTTTGAGGTTGTCCTCGACAGTAACATGTGTTGTCGGCGGAGGATTCTGTTGCTTATTCGGGAAGTAGTAATCATCACTTGGCTGCGCTGGCGTGTAGCTCAAGAAATGTGAAACAACACCAGCAAAGAATTTCTCATTGCGCTTATCGCTCGTTGCGTTTTTTAGGTTTAGGAAGTTTATTGGATCGAGAATTTTATTCACAATGAGTGATCCCTGGCTGATTGCCGCGTCAGCATTCGCAGGAATATTATCCGAACTTGAGGTGAATTCTCTCAAGTTTTCTACCGCATCTTGTCTCCACCCTGGATGTGGTCCTGGTACACAGAAGTCGAGTTTGTATACGGCTGTAATAAGGCGTGCTGCTTGCTGATTTTGTTCTTCCAGCGCTTGCTGGTACCCCCGTGGCTTCGGGTCAAGAGCATTTTTGGGAGTGTAATCCTCATTTGGAATGATAAGCGGGATATCCTTGAAGACATTGAATGTTCTGTTTGAATTGAGCCATGAACCATTTGTATTAGGGTCTACTCCCCCAACAACATCGATTGAAGGATTTACGAATGAGCCATTGTTCGTGTATTGCGATGGGGCAGAACTTGCATCTGTTGTTGCAAGTGCCGCGAGACCTCGTTGCATAAGTTGGTTGGTGAGTGCATTGAAAATTGCTGTGAGATCTGCGGTAAGATCCTGGCCAAGACCAAGCTGATCGATTGGAGAACCAAGAACTTTGTTAAGACTTGCTGCGACCACGCTTCCTGGAGTTTGTGTCGCGTACTGTGTACAGGTGTTATTGAAGACAACTTCGCGAAGACGCGCAGCTTCTTTTTCGCTTGATGGATCATCCGGCAACGCGCGCATTTTCGCCCGTGCCTCTGCTGCAGTTTTGTCGGAGCTGTCATTATAGGTACTTGGTGCTACACAAATTTTTGTATCAAGAAATCCGGCGTTACGCATAAGTTGATCGCGGATGTCATACGCAGGATTGTAGTAGGTTCCCTGCTTTCGTGCAGCTATTTCATTCTGTGCTCCCATCTGGAAGCCGATCGGATTGTTTCCTGTTTGGAATTGATGATCAAAAGCTACCCAACCCCCTTCAAGAAAACTACGCTCGAAATCTGCTACTGTTGGTGGGCGGGAGTATGTGTTGTACTGCTGAGCAAGTACGCGATCAAGACTGTACTGTGCTCGCTGTTCGAATGTACGGCTCATGTTGCTTACAATTCCTTGCGCGACATTGCGACCGAACGGGTAATTTTTTGCATCAAAGGCAATATTGCCGACAAATTTTTCTGTCGCTTGATCACCAATTGCTTTTAGGAAAGATTTTTCATCCTTTGGGAAAAATGAACTACCGCCTTTAAATCCGCGGTTGATCCAGTTTACTGTGGCAACTGTGAGTTGGCGTAAAATAACTTGAGCTGCAGCTTTTTCAACTGCCTTAGTACAAGTGATATCGTTTGCTGTTGTCGCAGAAGCATTCGCAATTTTTTCAGCTGTTTCTGAATCTTGCACGACGTTGATCGGGATTGAGTTTGATCCTGATGCCCCTGTCCCCATTGTGCTTCCGCTACTACTGTTACCGCCAAAGATGCCGCTGATTCCTGAACTAATTTGATCTTTATGGCAGGAAATTTCTGCTGCTGCAATTGCACCAATAGTATCTACAGCAATTGTGGAGAGTGATGTTGCGTATGCCATCGTCACGCTTTGAAACGTGATGACAAGCACGAGAAAAACCGCAAAAAAACGTTTTAGCGCGCCATATGCAGTCTGTTTCATCAGTCTATAGTATACCGGTAGAATTCTTTTTAGGAAAGCAAAAGAAAGGAAAGGTAGGCCCTAAATTATAGGTTTTTCTTACTTCCCAAAAAAGTAAACGCGAATGACTGTTGATGCATCATTTGCGTCGGTACTTGCCTTCACAAAATCGTCGAGGCCAACCATGCCACCCAAGGCATCTTTGTAAATATTCTGTATTTGGGGCAAAGTGACAGCCATTTTTGCTTCCGCGTTAGCCAGTTTTACTACTTGGGGAAGGATATCGCTTGGTGTAGGGATAGTTGTGAGTCCTTCAGCAAGCGCTGCATGAGCATTTGCGATAGGGGTGAGCTTTTCCATAACCGTTTCTCCACCTTCTCCCATGCCGGTCGCGATAAGCATAAGCTCAGAACCTAAGGCGGGGTCGCTGTGCTCTTCAATGAGATCACGCATTGCCGAAGCATAGGTTTGTTTTCTAGAATATGACGGAGAAATAAGGGTAAAATTGGCTTCCGTGTAGATTTTTGAAGCCACATGCTTGGTGTCCACGTCGTCTCCGATGGCTGCGGCGAGGTTGGTTATAGCCTCTTCAGTAAGAGAGCCTGACTGCTGAAGGGCCAAAATAGTGCTAAAGAGGTCTCGGCTGAATTTGTCTGTTTCTGTGAGATTTTCATCACCCTCGCTATTTACATCAATCCCGCCGTCGATCTTTTTCTGGACAATTATAGCTTTATTCGTTTCTCCGTCTCCGAGAGGATCAAGACCCCAAAGGGTTTCTTCCCAGTCAGCAATGCTATTTCCGTTGGAATCTTGGGTAACAAGGTCAGAAACGGTGCCATTTGAGGTAAAAAGAGCCTTTCGTTCGCGATTGAAGATATCGCGGGAGCCAGTAAATTTACTAAGAACAAGGACAATCACGAGCGCGAGAACAAGAATGCCAATAATAATGGCAAATTTCTTGCTTGGCAGGAACTTTTTAATTTTTTGAGTATTAGACGTTTCCATTTGAAAAGACTCCCCCGAAACTTCCTGCCGTCCCCGCCATAAATTTTTTGGTTGTTTGGAAAAATGCGTTACCGGTGCCTACTCCCGGGCTTGAGCTATATTTCCCATCGGCATAGGATACAAATGTACATGTGGGGGTTGCTTCTGTCATGCAGACCTGCCCTCCAGAATTATAGCTGCCGATTTGAATTGTACTGTAATTGACATCATTGTGTGCGTATACTTTTGAATATTGGTAGTTAAGCTTAAGCTGCTGATGAGTAGCATAGTCTTGAATGAAATGTATGTTTGTTATATTTCCTTTGCAGTTGCAGGTGCTTTCATCATAGGCAAGATTGTGTCGCCCGCCGAAATACTGTCCTCCTCCAGCTGACTGACCAACGGCAGTTTCTACCGGCAAAAAGCCAAGTCCGAAAAATGCGAGCATGAATAAAAAGTAGAGGTTAACTTTCATAGCGTAAGTATATCAAATCCCCTTTGTTATGTTTATTTTTACTGGGAATGGCGCACTCGAACCGTTTTCGTTTGAAATTGCTACTGATGCATCAATGTACCAGCCAGTTGGGTCGGTAGAATTTGTTGTGATGATGTGTCGCACCACTTGCTTGTGCTGTTCTTCCGTAAGCTGCCACCAATCTTCCGCCATAGTTGCTGAAAGGGACAGATCAGCTTTGAAAGTGACCGAAGTACCGTTGTTTTTTGCTGGAATATGAATGAAGGCATCATCAAATTCAATGGATACAAGAACAGCATTGTCCTCAGTGAAATTTTCCCCATAGATTGTCACTGTGTCGCCGTTACCGAATCGCGGATTTGAAATATGAGAAATGGTAGGCGCACGCATTTTGTCATTCTTTGTAGGGACATAGAGGTCTGGGGCCTCTTTTACAGGGCTTGGTGTGTCTCTTTTTTCTCCTTCAACACCAGAGAGGAATTCTTCTGCAGTTGGGGCATCATTTCTATCCCCTTCCTTTAAAATCTGCTGTGTTCCATCAGTTTTGAAAGCTAATTTTTGCAGTGCTTCTTTCGGGCTTTCTTTTTTGATAATCAGAAAAATAGCTGCTCCAGCGAGGAGAAGAGAGAGGAGCGCGAGACCAAATTTTTTGCCAGCGTACATGTTAGAGAGTATACCACTTCCCTATTTAGTGAGAATTTTTGTCAGTTTAAGCCAAACTGGAAGTGAAAGATCTTCAGCTCGAGTATTGGGCGAGAGTTCAAGTTCTGAAAAAGCCCTTTGAATATCTTCTTTTTTTGCCACTTTTTCAAGATTGCGAGAGAGCAGTTTTCGCTTATGGGCAAACGCTGCGTGTACGACATCGAAAAATGAATTTGGCGAAATACCGTCATCAAAATTCTTTTGGGAAATATTTGTTACCGCGAGTACAGCTGAATCTACTTTTGGAGCAGGACGAAACGCAGAGGCTGGAACCTTTGCAGTAATTTTTGGTGTGCCAAACGCTTTCACTGAAAGCGAAAGGATACTTTCTTTATTATCGCGAGCTACAATGCGTGTTGCCACTTCTTTTTGAATGAGCACCACCATACATGACGGGGGGTTTTTTTCTGTCAGAAATTTTTCAAATATTGCGCCAGTAATGTAATACGGAATATTTGCGATTAGTTTGTAGCTTCCAGATTTCAATCCGTAATCTGCTGGACTCCACTTCATAATATCTTTTTCAATGAGTTCAAATTGTCGGGAAGAAATTTCCTTCGCGAATTTTTCGGAAAGGATCGGGATGAGGTCTGTGTCAAATTCAACAGCAATAATTTTTGCACCAGTTGCAAGAAGTGCCGACGTGAGTACACCTTCGCCGGGGCCGATTTCAAGTACCGTATCACCTACCCCAACTTCGCCAGAAGCAACAATAGCCTTAATCGCCGAATTGCTCCGTAAAAAATGTTGACCCAAAGATTTTTTTGCTCGGTGTGACATATTAGAATCAGTTTCAAAAATAACCGCTTATAATTAATAATCTATGTATTGTGCTTGCCTGTCTGAAAAATCAAATTTCGGTCATAAAACGAGTTTCGTCAGTCAACGATGCTTTGGCATCGCTTCCTTCCTCATCCTCGTTTTCTGCCTCGAAATTTGAGTTTTCATTTCAGGCATTATTTTTGAGACTGATTCTAGTCGAAGAAAATACTTGGAAGTTCACGCGGGATGTCAGAGTGGAGTTCGATGTGCTCCTCTGGAATATCATAAAGGAATTCAGATGGAACGGAAATGTTGCGTGAACCGAAGATGGTTCGGGTGCTTGCGTGGAGAAGAAAAACTCTCTCCTTTGCACGAGTGAGTGCGACGTAGAAAAGTCGACGCTCTTCCTCGGCATCTTCGATTTTTGTGGCCTTTGATGCGCGTTCGTGCGGAAAGAGTCCTTCTTCAAGTCCCACAATGAAAACAGCTCTAAATTCGAGGCCTTTTGAGGCATGCACAGTAAGAAGTCGCACGCCTTCTGGAGACTCCGCGAGTGCATCTTGGTCAGAGCGAAGAGCTGCATCTTCAAGGAATTTAACCACGCCGTCCCCGAGCGGCAGTGTGTCATATATAGAGGCAAGGGTTGCAAGTTCACCCACGTTTTCAATGCGCTCGATTCCCTGCTCTCCTTCGTCTTGGAATTCTTCTTTTAACCCAGAATTGTCGAGTACGTAGCGAACAAGCGCAGATGGATATAAAGTTTCTGTTGCATCTTTAATGCCATCGAGAATTTTTTCGTAACCCTTTAGTGTGAGCTGGGTTTTTGGCGAGAGTTCGTCTCTCATACCAGCGAAAATTTTGGCGACCGATGCATCTCCAATCCCGCGTTTTGGTTTGTTGATGGTGCGTTTAATATCTGCGAGCGAATCACGGTTTACTGCTGCGCGAATGTAGGCAATGACATCTTTCACTTCTGCGCGTTCGAAGAATTGTGTACCGATAACACGGTATGGAACGTCAGCAAAGAGGAATGCTTCTTCGAGCACTCGCGATTGAAAGTTTGCGCGAAAGAGTACGGCAATTTCTTCCGGAGGAATTCCAGAAGCAATTAATTTTTCTGACTCGCGGGCAACAAACGCAGCCTCGTCACTTTCGCTGAAAGCTTCATACCGCAGAATTTTTTCTCCGGTACCAAGTTCAGTAAAGAGATGCTTTGGAAGGCGTACGGTATTTTTGATGATGATCGCATTCGCGGCATCGAGAATATGCGCAGTTGAACGATAATTTTGTTCAAGGAACACAGTATGCGCTCCAGGAAAATCTTTTTCGAAATGGAGCATATTTTTTATTTTTGCTCCGCGCCATGAATAAATATTTTGGTCAGTATCTCCAACCACACAGATATTTTTCTTCTCTCCCGCAAGGAATTTCACCATGCGGTATTCCATCTCGTTGGTGTCTTGGTATTCGTCAACATGAATATATTGATAGCGATTCTGGTACTCAGCTCGGATTTCCTTTTCCTTTTCAAGTAAGCGAACAGCTTTCACAATAAGATCATCAAAGTCGACAGCACGGGATTTCTGGAGTTTTTCTTCATAGAGGCGCCAAATACGAACGGCATCGCTCTCCGCTTGATTCACGATTTTGTCTGCCATAGTTTGGGGAGTTTCGCCGGACATTTTAGCGCTTGAAATAATGTGCTTTACGCGCTTTGGATCAAGAATCTTTGGATCAATGCCGAATTCACGCATGCATTCTCGAATAACGGCTTTCGCGTCATCCTCATCAAAAATAGAAAAGTGCTTTGTAAGGCCAAAGTAGCCTGCATGTTCGCGGATGATAGAGCCACCAAGTCGGTGGAAGGTTGTAACAGTCGGCACTATATCAATATGGTGCTTAGCAATTGCTGTAGCGACACGCTCTCGCATTTCCCCTGCTGCCTTGTTGGTAAAAGTAACTGCCAAAATATTTTTTGGTGAAATTCCCTTTTGAATGAGGTGTACGATACGTTCGGTAAGAGTCTTAGTTTTCCCCGCACCAGCGCCAGCTACAATAAGAAGTGGCCCCTCGGTATGAAGGACTGCTTCTTTTTGGGCAGGATTTAAGTGTGAGAGCTCATCCATAGTAGGTCTACTATACTGGAAAAGTTCTACAAAACAAAAAAGCCCCGAAGGGCTTTGTTGTCTGTGTTTACACGCCGAGATCTTTTTTGATCTTGAGCATCTTTTCTTCGTCTTCAAGCTCTTTCTTTTCTTTTTCTACCGCTTTGAAAACAGAAGTTCCTTCTTTTTGGAGATTCGCGATATTTTCTACTTCAGCTGCCTGATTAAGCACGGCTTCCTCAAAGAATGTTAATGTTATCTTTTCCTGCATGTCTTCAGGGAAACGATTAAAATTATCAGTAATGAACGCGCGAGCTTCTGCCTCGCTTCCATTTTTCATGATAGCTTTTAGCTCTTCAACAGGGTCAGTCGTTGCATGTTTTGTGGTCATATAATTACTTCAATTTACTCTTATGCGTATCAAGAGTTTTTTCTGATATTAAATTAGAAATCATTGCCCAGAAACCATTGCCTCGTTTCTCTTTCTCCTTCTCTTTTTGCATATCTATGAACTCATCACGGAGTTTATCTTGTTCAGTAGGATGCTCTTTCCCAAATTTATCACCATCGAGCTTCTTTTCTTTCTTGAAGTCTTCCCATTCATTCTCAATGTCCTCGTCCGTAAGCTGTTCACGGGATTCTTCAAAGGTAGCAAGATTTTCAGGTGGGGCATCTTCTAATGTTTTATTTGTAGCAACATGTGATACTGCATGTCGGACTGATTCATTTTTATTGATTGTGTCTGAAAGAACCTTTCCGACATTCTTGAGTTCTGTGCTCATGAGATCCATCGCGATATGAATCTCATCATATGAAACATTTTCTTTTGCTGATTCGTCATTAAACTTTTTCAAACGCTTTTCCGCCAAACTTCCACGGGTTAGCCAGTTACCAAGCTTTTGGAATTTGTTGTATTTTTCGTGGATCACTTTTTGAAGTGCAGCATCGCGCTGTTTTTCATCAGGGATGGCAAGAATTTCTGAGTATTGATCTGGGTCAATTTTGTGTTTTGCACAAAGCTCTTCCACTTTTGAGTCAATATTTTTGTAGTCCCCTGTTTCATGGGAGTTAAGCTTCTCCATTGCCTTAGAAAGTTTTTGGAATCGCGTTGGATCCTGTATGGCAAGAAGCTCCATCTGGTGATGAAGGGCTTCAGATATCTTTTTCTCGCCCGCAAGATTCAGAATTTTTTCAAATCCAGGTGAGTAGCGAGCAAGGTCACGTAGTTTCTCAACATTAATGCCCTCCAAGACCTTCTTGGATGCTTCCATTTTATTATGAAAATCTTGTCGAATTTTTTCGGCCTTATCGAGTTCGTTCTGGTTGAGTTTTCCAGTAAAGAGGCGTTCTGCAAATCCACCTCCAGCCTTAGAAGCTTTTACCATTTCTCCGAAGAGTGCACTCTGTTCCTCGTTGGCAAGAATCTTATCGAGCGTAGGTCCTCTGTCTTCTTTTGGGTACACTTTCCCCTGCGCTACTTCCTGGTGATGTTTGAGTTGGTTTAGAACCATATATCTTCTGGATGATAGTTTGTAATATTAAAATTATATCTCCTTATCCTAGAGTGTCAAGGAATAAGAAAAAAGCCGCATTATGCGGCCTTTTTCTCGTACTTTCTAAGCACTATTTCTTCTGTAGCGGGCAGAGCATACAAACGGGTAATGAAATCATGTAGGGTCTCGCCCGTTTCCGGTTCCGTACCATATTTTTCGGCCATCACTTTCAGTTTTCCAAAAAATTCTTTAGCGCTTGGTATCAAGTCAGGATCGTTGATGTTTGGCCATATGCCGAGGGCTAATTTCCCACTGAGTGCTTTGTATTCAGGGGCGTATGTTGCGCGACGCTTTATTCCGGTAAGTCCAAACGCGTTCGCAAAATCATTTTCAAACATAGCCGTTGAGAGATCCTGCATCTCCTCAAGCGCTGCTCCAGTAAGTTTTTTCTGCTTAGGAGTGAGGGAAATTCTACGGCTCTCTCTTTTTTCTATTCTCTCTTCCGTTTCAACTCGCTCTTTTGTTGCAACATACCGATCGAGAATTCCCTTGTCATCCTCAATAGATTCTTTTAATTCATCAATCTGTTTTTGAACCTCGGCTCTCTCGTTAGGCTTTTTCTTTTTAAGTTCATTTCCCAACTCTATGCGCTTGCTGATATTGCCAAGGACCTTCTTGCGAAGATCGTAGATCATTTTTTCTGTAGGAACAACTTCTTGTACTGGCTCCGGAATTTCAATACCGATGCTATGTGCAATATTTTTTACAAACTCATCAATATTTTTAATATCGAGTTTTTCGGCCAGCCGTTCGATATCGGCGTTAATACTTCCAATCGTTTCGCCTCGCGCTGCACGGTTCTGTTCAAACAAAATTTTCTTTTGAGAAGTTTCGTTAAGTTGGAGGGCGTGAATGATTTTTTCTTCAAGTTCCGCTAAATCTTTTTCAGCTTCTTCCTGTATGGAAGCAATTCCTTCTGCAAGGCGTTCTTTTCTGATGTATTCTTTTGTTTGTTCTGAAAGATGGCTATGAATATTTTCTGCGATTTCCTGCCAGTTTGTATTTACTTCTTCACTGCGGTCGTGAGGAATATTTTCAAAATCAATATATTCGTCAGTAATATCACGATCCGGGGCATCAGTTATTGGTTTAACTTCAGGAGACTGCATAACCATGTCATCCGGATGAAGATATGAAAGATTATTCGCATCAGCAATTTCCTCCGCCAATGTCTGAAGTTTCGGCCAATCAAGGCCAAGCTCTTCTCCAAGAGATGAAATTTTTTTATCAAGCAATCCTGCTTCTTGGCTGTTTTTGAATTGTGCAGCACCACGAGCATATGCGTCAGGTATTGATGCGTTTCCTTCGATCTTTTTATTTTCCTTTTGTAGTGCTTGCAGAATAAGGTCTTTCAATTGACCCATCTTGTCCACAGGTTGCTCTATCTGTTCGGGCTCATTCCCTGGCAAATATGAGAGGTCCTCTTTGGGTATATCCAGGTTATTTTTTATGAGCAACAGACGAACATATTCTTCGATATTTGGAATGCCGAGCGCTTCGGCAAGTTTTTCAATCTCCGTGTTAAGCGCACCAATGGCATATCCACGATCGGCTTGGTTCTTGGCAAAAAGAAGACTGTTTGCCTTAACAGAGTCTAACCCGTGCGCGGAAAGAATTATTTCATCAAGTTTTTTCTGTAACTCTTCTTTTGTTGTTTCCTCGCTTTCTGGAGCTTCAACAGTAGGAACAGCAGTTCGATCCTTTTCGTATTTTTCAATCAGATCATGCGCATAAAACTCGATTGCGGGGATTCCGAGTTTTTCCGCGAGTGCTGCGATCTCCGCATTGAGCGAACGAATCTGTAACTGGTGTTCATCTTTGTTTTGTTGGAAAAGAATTGTATCTTTGTCGGCGTTCTCAAAAAGATGTGCTTTGACAATCATGGCATCAAGTTCTTTTTGAAGTTCTTCGGTTGTTTGAGGAACTTTTTCTACGCCAGTATTCTGGCGGGATGTCGCAAGATTTTCTGCGCGAGTTTTAATTTTTCCTTCCTGACTAAATGTCTCTTCTAAGCTTGCACGCACTTCGGCAAGCTTGTCTCCGGCTTTTTCAACAAGACCATCAACCTTCATTTGAAGGAGTTGTTTGGGGCTTACTTTTTTCTTTGGTTCAGCTTCTGTTTGTTCGGCGACGGGTTCCTCTATTGTCTCTGGTGATACGAGTTTGCCATCCAAAGTAACTGTCGGCTTTGTAAACGCCACAGAATGTTCTTTAGCAATACTCTCAGCGATATTGTGTAATTGTTCTTGTGTGAAACCAAGTTCGGCTGCTCGCCCTAAAATTTCCTTTCCGAATACGAGTTGTCCCTTGGCCTCTCCATTCTCAAGATTATTTTTGATGGCCCCTAGAATAAGACTGTTTAATTCTCTGATTACTTTTTCTTTTGCTTCCCCAAAGAGTTCCTCAGGTTTTGGAGCTTCTTCGGTATGGTTTCTTTTATTGACGAGTTTTCTCCCAGTTTCCCATTTCTTTTTAACCTTTTCAGCGCGCTTTACCTTCAATTCTTCAAGTCTCTTGATATCGTTTTCAATTGCTGCAGCGTCTTCTCTATTTTGTCGTTTTAGTTCATCAATACGCGCGAGCATACGCTCGCGCCGAAGTGTGGGATCAAATGTAAGATCTTCTTTTTCCATAAGGCAAATTAACTGTCCATAGTATGCCACGTTTTTTGTTGTATATAAATAGAAGAAGACCAAGTTCGATTGTGAACTTGGTCTTCTTGATGGTTTATAGGGGCTGACTGTTAGCCCGGAGGTGCGCCGTTTTTCAAGCGGCACTCCATAAGTATTTGCTGGGACAGAAGTCTGTAATCCCAGCTGGTTCCCTCAACCACAATCCAGTAATTGAAGTGGCCGGGGGTCGCCGTAGCTGTCCGCTTTATTTCCACGGTAGTAATTTCAGGGAAGGAATTAAATACCTTCAAAATAAACTCGGGAGAGTTTGATTTTGTAGAATTATCCCTTTGAAATTTTTTCGGTGGCATTGCTATGAAGCCGACGCCGAAGCTATCCCTGTATATTGCTACTGTTCCTTCATTTGTGGTGGTTGTATCGCTGGGGGAAGGTTCCTCAGTGTACATTTTTCTCCACGTAGTGTCTCCATTATGGGACACAGTGAAGGTGCTGGTCATCACGGTGGTGGTCGTATCACCATCTGTTATATCCATTGACGTAGTATCGCCATTTGGATGTAAGATGGTAACTAACATACCGGAATCGGTCACGACGGGGGGTTCAAAAGTTGAGTCTACATCGTAATACATTTCAGTTGTGGTATAACCAACACCTGGAACATAGGTTGTTTGCCTCCCGTTACGTTTTTGGGATTTTTTTGTACGAGCTCCCTTCTCGCTTTTCTCGGCAGGGTTTGTGAATTTGCAATCACAGACTTTTTCCGCCTTTTTACGTAATCTTTCGCACCTCCTCTTGGAGCGAGCGGATGAGTCAAAATTGCTCATCAAGATTAACAGCACCAGTAGGACAGCTGTTAATGAACGATAATAATGCTTCATTGCGGCATGATTTTGCCCAATTCTAGCATACTTATCTATTTTTGTCAATAAGCCTCTCTAGGCGCTCTTTAAGCTCAGCTTTTTTACAAAATTCGGGTTTTTTTGTTTCAGGATTCAAAATGACACCGCTTTTATCAGGCAAAATCGCAATTCGTGTCTTTCCTGAAATAAAATGTTTCTGATCCTCTTTGATTTTTGGGTTACGGATACAGCCATGGCTTTTTCTTCGAGCCTCCTTGTTTTTGCTTGCCAGCGCTTCTTTCTCTCCTTTCTCACCCAAGAGTCCGTGAAGGAAAATATCTTCACCTGGGTATGCTGATGTCCCCTCAATACGCCAAAGATCATTACCGTACATTTCACGATAATAGTCTTCGATGTTTTCATTACTAAGAACAGTAAAAGCAGTCGGCGTTGAAAGATGACTTTCTTGGTCGTTGAGTGCGTCACCTGTTTCTCGGCCAGTTAATACGCTTCCAGAACGTGATAGTTTATTTGTTGCATCAACGAGATGTAAGGTGCCAGTTTTTTTATCAATCATTACCCAATATCCAGGGTGCTCTTTCTGCTCCTGTTGATTTGTTACTCGGTAAAGGTATACAAGCCGGCCAACGTCATCGAGCACCTCGTTGTAGAAGTGCATATCTATTTTTTCATAGAGAGCCCCGAATTTTTCCTTCTGTTCCTTAATTAATTCCTCAGCTTTACGGCTCTCTTCTAATCGTTTAATTTCAGTAGAGTCTATTGCAGGTTTTTCAGCTTTTACTGAATCAATCGGGGGAGTTTCTATCTTTACAGTATCTACCGGTGTCGGGTGGGTTGGTGCCTCAGCCTGCTTTTTGTGCTTCCGTTTTGCCTCGTTTTCGAGTAAGTTTCCTACTCCGACGAGTACTCCTCCAGCAGCCAAGCCAAGACCAACTTTAGCGGTCTTCTTCAGGAACTCACGACGGCTTTTGTTTTCCCGAGTTCCTGCGTTTATTGCTTCTTCTGTTACGATTTCAGGAGTGGGTTCCTCAGGTCCCATTTCAATGATGATTTCTTCATATTTAATAGCTAGGTCATCTCGAAGAGTGATCTTTTTTCTGCGTTCCCTGATCCTCTCTTCAATCGCTGCCATTTCAGCATCAATGTCTTCAAGGCCTTGAACTGATTTTTTGTATGAAATTTTTTCTAAGAGGTCCATATTTTATGATTTCATCACGAAAGTATACAAAACGTCAATAGTGTGTCTTTATGAAAAATAGCGGTTGACTACCCTCTCTCAGGTGCTAGGCTTATATGGCAGGGTATGTGCATACAGTATAGTACCTTGTGTACAGATTGGCTATTGTTCAAAAAGTCCTTATTTTACAAGACATTTTGAACCTTCCGAAAAGATTGTAACGACTATGAGCTTAGAAAACCTTTGTTTTAATGGTTTTTTGCAAATTTGCTCCGCTGGTCACCCATTTTAGGCTTATAGAACCCTCATATAAACGAATTTCGCCTTGTAAAATAAAGGTTTTACAAGCGAAACGACATAGTGCGCATTCAAAACTCGTCTACGGGCTTTTCGCTCTTAGCTTTTTGATTGGAACGCTCGCTCCTATCGACACCGCCTACGCGGGCGTCTTTTCTGGTGTTTTGAAGAAAGCAGATGCCCAGACTGAAGGAGTTTCTTCCTCTACAAGTCCTGTTTCTAACTCACAAACTACCCCAGCCGTCCTCACTTCTAACTTTGGCCCGAGCATGCTCGGCGCCGAATCTAAAAAAATCGCCACTTCTAATGTGGTGATTTCTAATGACGAGGTGGCCCTTACTCCAAGTATGGGACCAGCTGGAAACGCAGTCGAGGCAGCAGATACGGAAGAAGCTATCGGAGCGATTACCTTCTATACTGTTCAGCCTGGCGATACTATATCTTCTGTTGCTAAAATGTTCGGTATCACGGAATTGACTCTTAAGTCAGCAAACAACCTTAAGACGGGCGAAAAGCTCAAAGTTGATGAAACGCTCGTTATTCTTCCACATTCTGGTATTCAGCATACCGTTAAGAAAGGCGAAACTCTCGGGTCTTTGGAAAAGAAATACAAGGTAACTAAAGCAGAAATCATGTTTTACAACGATCTTACTGCGGAGAGTAAGCTCGTTGTAGGAGAAGTGCTCATGATTCCTGACGCAACCTTCGACGGCACATCAGATGCCATCCCTACTAAGAAGCCAACCACTAAGCCAAGTACTGGAACAAAGACGCCTGTTAATAATTCACCGATTACTGTTCATCCGGCGCGTCTTACTTCAAAGATTGATCTTGGTACTGCAATTCTCCGACCGGTCAGTATTAACGCAAGCCGACGATCTCAAGGTATTCATGGATTTAATGGTGTTGATATTGCTGCCAAGAAAGGAACGCCAATAGTCGCACCATATGATGGAACGGTTCTCTATCTTCGAGAAAGTGGCTACAACGAAGGGTATGGAATGTATGTTATTTTGCAGTCCAATATCGATGGAAACAGGGTTCAGTTTATTATGGCGCACATGTCAGAAATTAATGTTGCGATCGGTGAAACTGTTTCCCGCGGACAAAAGATCGGTGAAGTTGGCAACACTGGAAACTCATCAGGATCACATCTTCACTTTGAAGTTCGAGGAGCAAAAAATCCTCTGGGTACAAATGCTTACTACACTGGAGAATAATTTAAAGAATAAAAATAATTAGAAACGCTCACCGTTAGGTGAGCGTTTCTAATTGTGGACGGTATGAGATGGCTTCAAGAATATGTTCGGGTTTTATTTCGTCGCTTTCATTAAGATCGGCGATAGTGCGCGCTAGTTTTTGTACGCGGTGATACGCGCGACCAGAGAGCACGAGGCGTTCGGCTGCCTCTCGCAGAATTTTTTCTACATCTTCTGTGAGCTTCACTACTTTCCCAATTTCTTTTGCCGAGAGTTCACCGTTTTTCTTTTCAGGAAGGCCGAGTGCTCGGGTGCGGGCGAACGCCCGCGCCCGAGCTCGCTCCACCCTCTCTCGAACTCCATGCGATTCAGGAGCACCTCGATCGCCGGAGAGTTTTTCATAACTCACCTCGCTTACATGAAGCGCGATATCAATACGATCGAGAAGCGGGCCGGAAAGTTTTCTTTTGTATCGGACCAAGTCTGCAGCCGTACAAGTGCAAAATTTCTTTTTTGAATTTCGAAATCCGCACGGGCACGGGTTCATCGCCGATACAAATAAAAATTGAGCAGGAAAAACTGCAGAACCTTTCGCTCGTGCAATAGTGACAAAATGTTCTTCAAGCGGTTGGCGCAGGCTCTCCACGACACGGCGATCAAATTCAGGGAATTCATCAAGGAAAAGTACGCCACGATGCGCCAGTGTCACCTCTCCTGGTTTTGGAAAACTACCGCCACCAATTATTGATACATACGAAGAGGTGTGATGCGGAGAGCGGAAGGGCGGAATATGAAGTGACTCCGGTGTAATTTTTTTTCCGGCAATGGAATGAATTGACGCCACTTCCATAGCCACTTCACTCTCTAATGCAGGCAAAATTCCTGCGAGCGCTCGAGCGAGCATGGTCTTTCCGGTCCCAGGGGGTCCGTGCATAATAATGTTGTGTCCCCCCGCGGCTGCAATCATGAGACCACGCTTCGCGCTCTCTTGCCCCACAATGTCTCCGAAATCTGTATGTGGTCTATGAGAGGCGGATTCTTTTTTCTCTCGTACATAAGGAAGTATTTTTTGTGGGTGTTCTTTCCGTAAATGTTCAATACACTGTGAAAGTGTTTCAAGAGGAATTACTCGGATACCTTCTACCAGCGCTGCCTCGTCGGCGTTTTCTTTTGGAACGTAGAGTTCAGTGAAGCCGGAGAATTTTGCAGAGCGAGCGATTGGGAGCATTCCTTTAATACTTTGCACTCGTCCATCAAGTGAAAGTTCGCCAACAAATAGTGCGTGATCAATATTTTCTGTTTCCAATCCTTCGGCGATCAGAAATCCAAGTGCGATAGAGAGATCAAAATGGGAACCTTCTTTTTTGAGATCGGCCGGAGAAAGCGATACAACCGTTTTTTGGTTTTTTGTTTTTGGCGATTCAAATCCGGAATTCTTTAATGCAGATCCGACACGGTCGCGCGCTTCATCGACGGCGCGGTCTCCAAGCCCAACAATAGTAAAATTATTTAACACTTTATGTGTTATATCGATCTCGACGGAGACAATAACTCCGGAGAGGAGTTCTGTCTGTGCCGAGAACACGCGTGAAAATGACATGCGGTTAGTATGGCAAATGGTCATTAAGAAAAAATAAAGACAAAAGGATAACTTTCAGCCCCGCGATTCCATTAGGAATCGCGGGGCTGGATTGCTTTAGACTTTGAACTTTCAGACTTTCGACTTCTTGAAGCTACGCTTCAAGATGCTCTTTACACGTTTCAGCAGCGGGATTTGCTCCAAGACGATCTTCTTCAATCTTGCCACCGCACACTCGGCAGTTGCCAAATGTTCCATCGCCAAGGCGCATAAGCGCATCCGTTACCTGCTTGAGACGTCCTTCGAGCGGAACAATGAGCGCGCTTTTTTCTTCAAAATCCTCGAAGCGGTCAGCCGAACTATTTGCGTCAGCTGTCTCCATCCCAGTTGTGTCAGGGGTTGCTTCCCATTCTCCGCCCGGAGCTGCTTGGCCAAGACCAGAGAGCTGTTTTATGAGTGTGCCTTTTTCTTCTTCGAGTAGTTTTTTGTAATCAGTCATAGAAGTATCGTAGCATGAATTAATGGCGGCGGATAACCTCCCCAAGCGTCTTGGAATCGGTAGCAATGACAATGGTTTTTGGGTCTATAAATGAATAGAAAAGGAGTGGCGTGCCGTCTTTTCCAATGACTGCTCGGGTATCTTGGTTCTGGATAATGAAGTCCCGAAATGGCATGCTCTGTAATTCTGATTCGCTAAGACTCGTTGTATCGATAGCAAAGAGCGGCACCATGTCATTGAAAAGTTTCTTCTCCCAATCGATCATGCCAGCGAGGAGATAGTCGTGCGCGGAGCCTTTTAAGATAAGGAAGAGATGTGAGCCACTATAATTGTAGACACCAATCTGGTATTGCGGATTAAGAGAACGAAGAAGTGTGTCAGGAGTATGAGACCCAATAATATTTAAGAACTGATTTCCTGGCAGGCGCGCTGCTTCAGTTCCCTCACCCGAGACAATAATGATGTCTTTGATGGTGCCCGGTTGGAGATTTGGTGTAGTAACGATCGCATTTATTTTGAAGATCACATCAGCGGCCTTCATCTCTTTGATATTTACGAGCTCTGCATCTTCTGTAGAAATAATTCCAGCAGAGCGTGTATCTTCTGTTTGTACAACAACCGGCTGGTTTTCTTTTTGCTTATACACAAAGGCATACACCAAAAAGCCAAGTGCTCCGACAACGATTAGCATCGTGCCCAAAATGAAGGCAATGTTCTTTTTTGAAGAAACAGAATTTTCTTCACGTTCCCTGCGGTGCTTTTCATCTTCAGCAATAGCAATGCGCACAACAGATCCGCCCTTTTCGCGGATAGCGCTCGCAAGGTCGGAAGAAAAAGAACGTACCGGTGAAACGTGAATAGTGTGCGGTGGCGTGTATTTCGGCACTTCTTCCTTATCAATAGCTTCAGGTGTCGGAGGAAGATGCTGTTCTGGCACAGAAGGAATTGGTGTTGTTGGTTCTGTAGGTTTAAGTGGATCCATACGAAATAATAATAACATATTGCGTACCTTGAATTACATAATTAGAAATAGCTCTTCGTTGCGAAGAGCTATTTCAAAATAGATAAATCATGCAATTACGTTTCAGGAAGAGGATTGGCAGTTTCCTTCCCCCTTTTACGCCAAAGAATAAATGCGAGTCCTATTAAGATTGTTGTAATAGTAGCAAGCGTCTTCGTCAATGGAGAAAAATGTACATAGTCAAAACTTTCAGATGTTCCAAAAGCAAATAAAAATGTACCTATTAGAAAAGATATCAAACTTACCTGGTTGTCATCATGGATCTCCATCCGAGGGGTTTTAAGTGACATTCTGGATATTATTAAGAACAAAAATCCCAGAAGGGCAATAATAATCCAGTTATTACCATTAATGAGCGGAGTAACCTCGAATCTTTGGATAAATCCCCGGTCGTATTTTACGTACGTTTTTACCACTTCTGACTTTGGGCGGAAAAATTCCAGGAAAGAGGATGCGGGGTAGATAACTTTTTCTACATTCGTGTGAACTTCCCTTGTGGGGTCACGGTAGAGAGCAATCATAATATTGTACATGTCTCCAGTTTCTGAATTTTGTACATCGAACCAAGTGTCTTCATAACGGAGTGTCTTTAACAGTGTTGCTGTTGCAGTTTGGAAACTGTCGCCCTGCCAGGCTTCAGTTGTTTTCCATACTTGCATGATTGTCCCGGTGTCCGTGCTGTAGAAATCATAGAGATAACCTTTGTGCCGGTCATCACTATAGATTAATTTTTTTGTTCCTGCGTGCGCGACAAGGGCGCTCACTCCTAAAAGGAGGAAGATGATTATCTGTTTCATATTGGCAATTTTAAGTGTTTTTCCAACCCTACAATTTGGTGGGTAGTATGTCAAACGCCGCCGTCTCGAAGAGACGGCGGCGTTTCTATTACAGTATTAAGCCTTTGGAGCTGCGGGAGTAGCCGGCTCTACCGGCTTTGGGAAGAAGTCTGGCTGAGCGGCTTTGATCGAAAGAGAAATGCGTCCCTTTTCATGATCAACGCCGACTACTTTGACCGGTACTTTCATTCCTTCCTTAACGAGAGCGGAAACGTTTGCGACACGCCATGGCGCCATTTCAGAAATGTGTACGAGGCCGTCTGCGTATTCAGAAAGTTTTACCACTGCACCAATTTCAAGCACTTTGATAACTTCTCCCATCGCAGGCTCGCCGATTTTCCAATCATGCGTCATCTGTTCGACGATTGCCTTTGCCTTGTCAGCCGCGCCGTCCTTTCCAGTGATGTACACTGTTCCATCATCTTCAATTGTAAGTTCTGCGCCAGTCTTCTCGCGGATTCCGTTGATGATCTTTCCACCAGAACCGATAACGCCACCAATCTGATCAGGACGGATTTTCATGACGAGAATCTTCGGAGCCTTCGGTGAAATATCTGCGCGTGGTGCTGCAATTTCTTTTTCGATAACATCAAGAATCTGGAGACGTGCAGCTTTTGCTTGCACCATTGCTTCCTTAAGCGCCTGCACCGGAACGCCAGCTACTTTAATATCGAGCTGGATTGCAGTCACACCTTCGCGTGTGCCGGCAACTTTGAAGTCCATATCACCATAGTGGTCTTCTGGTCCCTGAATGTCAGTAAGAATTTTGTATTTCATTGGGTCAGCAGCATCTTGGAGGAGTCCCATAGCAATACCTGCTACTGGGCGTGTGATTGGTACGCCGCCATCCATGAGTGCGAGAGAGCTTCCACAGATTGATGCCTGTGAAGTTGAACCGTTTGACGCCATTGATTCAGATACAACACGAATTGTGTATGGGAAATCCATTTTGTTCGGGATAACAGGAATGAGGGCTTTTTCCGCAAGGAATCCGTGCCCCATTTCGCGACGGTTGATACCGCCTACGCGTCCAGTTTCTCCGGCAGAATATGGCGGGAAGTAGTAGTGATGCGTGAAGCGCTTTGTTCCGCGAATTTCCATTCCTTCAATTTCTGTTGCGTCGTCTGGTCCGCCGAGTGTGAGCACAGAGAGCACGTGTGTCTCGCCGCGGTAAAAGATACCAGTTCCGTGGAGCATGTCAGAGAATCCTCCGGCTTTTGCGAAGAGTCCGCGTACTTGGTCGAAGGCACGGCCATCCGCACGCTTCCCTTCTTTCAAAGCTTTCTCGTGGAGAAGTTCGTCGAGTTTTGTTTCGAGGTAGTCAGTTGCGATTTCAGCATGTGCGTGTTTTTCACCAGCGACTGTTGGGAATTTTTCTGCAATGACTGCTTTCCATTCATCTTCAAGAGTGTGAAATGCTTTCTTACCGTCTGCTCCGAAAATGATATCGAGTTTCTTTCCAACAGTTTCGTTGAAAGCCTCAGTAACTTCAGCTGGGATTGCTGGTGCTGGCATGTCGAGTTTTGCTTTGCCAATTTCAGCTACAATATCTTTCTGCCACTTTTCGAGTGTGGTGATTGCAGGCATTGCGGTGTCGAGCGCAGCATTCATTTTTTCTTCGTTGTATTCATGCGCCATCGCTTCGATCATGACAACTTCGCCGTTTTTTCCGCAGACAGTGAGATCGAGTTCGTAATTGTTTTCTCCTGTATTTGGAACGAAGGCATCAACTGCGAACGGATCCGCTCCGCCTTTCTTGTCGCCAATGTGTACTGCACCGACTGGACCTGCCCATGGGATGTCAGAAGTTGCGAGTGCAAGAGATGCAGCATTTACGCCGAGGACACCTGGGTCTGCTTCGCCAATTGCGAGGACGGTAACAATAACCTGAACGGCGTTTTTGATGTGCTGTGCGAAAAGCGGACGGATAGTGCGGTCGATAACACGAGCAGAGAGAATCGCTTCATCGGATGGACGGCCTTCACGTTTGTTGTACTGGCCACCCAAGATGAGACCAGCTGCGTAAAACTTTTCCATGTATTCAACCGTGAGATTGAAAAAGCCACGGTTGTCCTTCCCATCGCCTGAAATACAAGCGGTTGCGAGAACCACGGTCCCCTCACACTTTAAGATAACCGAACCGTTCGCCTGTTCGGCAAGGTCGGAAAAAACTGCGGTAATGGTTTTACCACCGACTACAACTGAATATTCTTTAGTATGCATTCTTTTATTGTACGTTCGTACCCAGACCGTAAAATTGCTGTGCAATTCTATACGTCTGAGGGCGAACAAGGCTTATTTGTTAATAATGGTATCCTACACCCTTTATATAAAAAGAAAAGCGGCGCCTTCTATGCAGGCGCCGCATTCCCAAAGGTCGGACCATTGGGAACTATCATAGTCAGCCACCTCCGCGAAGAAGGTAGGCGTTTGGGTTTTGAGAGAGATCAAGAAAGTCGTCAGCAACTTCTTTGAGTTTCATAGAAGCAGATTTGCCAAAGGCGACTACTTCTACTTGGGTACCACCGTTCATCTGAAGGTATTCGACAAGCGGAATAAAGTCACCATCGCCGGAAGCGATAATAACCGTGTCTACCTTGTGCGAGATTTTAATAGCATCGACTGCAAGTCCCACGTCCCAGTCGGCCTTTTTTGCGCCACTTGAGAAAACTTGAAGATCTTTTGTTTTTGTCTCGATGCCCATTTTTGTGAGCGCGTCGAAGAACGCAGATTCATCTCCTGCTTCACTTGTGATTACATAGGCGATAGCGCGTACGAGTTTACGTCCGCCGACAGCGTCTTTCAAGACGTTGCCAAAGTGGACGTATGATTTATATAAATTGCGGGCACTGTGATAAATATTTTGCGTGTCGATAAAAACAGCGACACGTTGGTCGGGGTGTTTGATTATAGCCATAAGGCAGATTTAAGATTAGAGATTCAAGATTTAAGAAAAAATCCGAATTCAAATACTAGTATTAAAAAATAAAAAACGACTTATAAAAAATAACGCACTAAGACAAGTGTAGCATGCTGCTACTCTAAAAAGTAAAACCGCCCAATGGGCGGTAATTACTTTACTTCTAATTTCTTGGTGACTGCAGCAAAACGAGTTTTACTCTTCTTCTCAAGATATTTTAGGTGTGTGCGGCGATCAGCAACCATTTTGAGGAGTCCACGGCGAGAGTGGTTATCTTTCTTGTGGGTCTTCAGGTGCTTTGCAAGTTCATCAATACGCGTTGAAAGGATTGCAACCTGAACTTCCGGAGAACCCGTGTCCTTGTCGTGCACCTGGTGCTTTTTGATGACTGTCGTCTTCTTTTTTGTCTTAAGCATTACGTTTGTGATAGTAGCATAGATTTGATTTTCCCGCAAGACCTTCCCTGCCAAGCCCGTTTTAACGTCGGAAAATATTTTAGAGTATAATAAGTTCACTATGGCAGGTGAAATTGATCGATTAAAAAAGGAATTTTTGGAATACATGGAGATAGAACGCGGCACGAGCCTGCTCACTGTCCGTAATTATGATCACTATCTCTCTAAATTTATTGAGTTTGCGAAAATAAGTTCCGCCAAAGGTATTACGGATGACACTGTGCGCGAGTTCCGTCTTCATCTCAACCGCTCCCCTGGTGTACATGTAAAAGGACAAGTGCGTGGCACGATGAAAAAGAATACGCAGAACTATCATCTCATTGCATTGCGACGATTTCTCAAATATTTAATGAAACGTGGCGTAACTTCACTCGCTCCGGACAGGATTGAACTTGCCAAGGTGGGCCAGCGTCATCTTGATCTCATTTCCGGTACGGAACTTTCTCGACTTCTTTCAGCTCCGCTCTCTAGTGAAAAAACTACCGATCTCAAGTCACTTCGTGACAAGGCAATTCTAGAACTTTTCTTTTCTACTGGACT
>CAZRTW010000003.1:0-472 GCA_964603145.1 uncultured Candidatus Saccharibacteria bacterium
CATCATAATATTGTCGAAGTATGTCTCTAGATTTGCCGTCAAACTCAGATGATACATCGCATTCGCGAAAACGATCATCAGTGATGATATTTTCCGCTGGGTAACCAATAGCTTCTGCGGTAATTTTTGCAGTCTCCTGCGCGCGTGCGTATGGCGAACAAATAATGACATCAACTTCCCCTTTGAATTTTTTTGCATTTTCCAACACAGTATCTTTCCCTTTTTGTGTAAGCTTCGCGTTTACATGGCTGTCTGGAACATGAACTTGATCAAGATTGTTATCTGCCTCGCCGTGGCGCATGACGAAGTACGTATTACCAGAATTTTTGCTTTTCTTCTTGAGGTCTTCAATAGAATTTACAAACAAGAACTTTCCGCTTTCTGATTTCCAAAACGGCAACGGAGATGCCCAATAACGATTACGGGAAATATTCCAGTCCGGCGCACCCTCCATGGTGTGCTTAAAGCGGCC
>CAZRTW010000003.1:482-10426 GCA_964603145.1 uncultured Candidatus Saccharibacteria bacterium
TCTCACAGCGATAACAATGCGGATATGAGTGCATGATCTTCTCTTTTTTAAAGAGTGTTCCCTTTGCCTGAAGATATTTCAAAATCTCAATATCGGCCTTCATGTGGCCATCTTTCTCTGATGATTTCGGCTTGATCGGCATGCCAGCAAAGTCCGTAACTTCCGGCGCAAATTTTCCTTCTGGCGTAACATGCACAATAAATGGAATATTTTCCTTGTGCGCAAGGTTTGCGTCGTCCTCACCGAAGGCTGGAGCTTCATGAGCAATACCCGTACCGTCAGTCGTCGTTACAAAATCCGCAGCAACAACCGTCCATGATTTTGGATTTGAAAGAAGCGCCTCCCCTTTTGTGTAGTAATCAAATGGAGGAATATATTTTTTGCCAACGAGCGCAGAGCCGAGGAACTCATCGACAATTTCGTATTGTTTGTCTTTAAAAACTGCTTCTGCACGATCTTTGGCGACAACATAAAATTTGTCCTCGATCTTTGCCTTTACATATGTTGCATCGCCTTTAATGGCAAGCACGATGTCGCCAGGAAGAGACCATGGCGTTGTCGTCCACGCAATAAGATTTACAGTCGGATCTTCAACAAGCGGCATGTTCACATACACAGAAATATCTGCGATATCCTTGTAGGAATTATCCATCGCAATTTCAGATTTTGCGATTGGAGTCTCGCAGCGTGGGCAGTACGCGAGGACACGAACGCCTTCATAGAGGAGGCCCTTGTCATTCATTTGCCCAAGCGCCCACCAAACACTTTCAATGAACGAGTTGTCCATTGTTTTGTATGAGCCATCGAAATCTACCCAACGGCCGATGCGCTCGACTGTTCTCTTCCATTCGTTTACATACGTCAAAACTTTACTACGAGCATGCTCCACAAATTTGTCGATACCAAGATTTTCAATTTCAACATGGCCGGAGAGTCCGAGATCTTTTTCAACAATGTTTTCGATCGGCAATCCATGGCAATCCCAGCCCCACTTTCGCGGAACACGAAAACCCTGCATCGTTTGATAACGTCCGATGACATCTTTCGCCGTTGATCCAAGAATATGTCCGTAGTGCGGAAGTCCCGTCGCAAATGGCGGACCATCATAAAAAACGTAGTTCCCCTTTGGAGCATCTTTCGTGAGCGATTTTTCAAACGTTTTATTGTCGCGCCAAAACTGAAGGATTTTCTCCTCCTTCTCCGCCGCTGCTGATTTTTTGTTAGTGTTTTCCATAAAAATTAAAACCCGTCCTTAAAATAGTAAAATTACTATTTTAAGGACGGGTTTTATCGCTTGCGATAAACGCTACGATAGACCGTGGTACCACCTTAATTCCCCTTTCGGGCTCAATTTACAGGGTTCTACTTGCCTAATGGCTTTCTTCCCAAAGCCTCGGGGTTGATATCCCCTCAAACGCTTATGTTCTCATTCTACAGAAATAAGGGCTTGTGTAAAGTACGTCTTTCATTGTAGTCTTTCAGGGAAAGGCTTTTCTTTCCCCAGATTTCCGGGGACTCTATTTTGCCAACGGGTATATATTAACTTTCAACCTATTAACGCGCGGGCTACAAGATACTCGCCGCTCTATTAAGCCTTTCGGGCCTCATTATGTGAGGCCCATTTTACCTCTGCCTCTCTAAGAAGCTGGGGTAAAAGATCCGGCAGTCCCATAATGCTCTCACGAGTTCCTTTTATTATTTTTATATACGGCGCGAGAGCTTCGTTTTCAATAGAAAATCCTCCGGCGCGAGAATATGGATCGCCATTTTTAATAAACTCTTCAATTGCCTCATCCGGTATCGGAGAAAATGCAACTTGAGCAATGTCGGTCTCGTACGCTTCTTTTCCGGTTTCTATGTTAGTAACCAAAATTGTAGTTACCACATCAGTTATCTTCACTTGGTTGTACTCGTGAATAAACGAGCGTACTTCATCCGCGTTAACTGGCTTCTCGTATACTTTGCCCTTACAGATGACAATAGTATCACTCGTAATGAGAAGCGACGGCTCTGAAATTTTTGGAAGTAGCACTGCCGCCTTTGCACGGGAGAGAACAAGAGGAAGCTGGTATGGGTCTTCTGCACGAATAGCTCTCTCATCGATGTCAGGAACAAGGATATCAAAATCATATCCGGCCATGGCCATGAACTCTTTTCGAAATCTTGATCCCGAGCCAAGAACGATTCTCATAACTTACATTTTTTCTGGTACTTTAATACCGAGAAGATAGAGTCCGCCTTGCATTGTCTTTCTAAATGCCTCTACGAGTGCGAGTTTGTATTCAGAAACTTCCGGATTATTCGCATCAACAATCTGGCCCTGCCCATAGAATGTATTGAATGCTGAAGAGAGTTCCGTTACGTATGTAGTAATAAAGTGTGGCTCAAGCGTTGTGAATGAACGCTCAACAACTTCGGGAAATCGATACAAATACTTTTCCAAAGTCGTTGTTTCCCAATTTGCAGGAATTTCATTTTTTGGTGAGAGTCCTTCCTTTTTTCCCTTTTCAAGAAGCCCGTTTGCGCGGACCGTCGCGTATTGAAGATATGGACCAGAATCGCCTTCAAATGAAACAGATTTCTCTTCATCGTAGATAATATTTCCTCCGAGAGCCTGTTTTAGAATTGCGTACTTAATAGCGGCCACAGAAACAACCGAAGCGAGCTCGTCTTTTTCTTCCGAGCTAAAATCACGCTCGGCGATTTTCTCAAATACCATTTCTTTTGTATCGGCAAGGAGTGATTCTCCCGTAATGACATTCCCCTTTCGTGAGCTCATCTTTCCGCTCGCCACACGCATCATGCCGTGAGTCACATGCTTCATGCGCTCTGACATTTTTGGGTCGATCTGCTCAATCGCCTTTCGAACAACCTTCATGTATTCGCCCTGCTCGATAGCCGTCTCCGTAATTGAGAGGTCAGGATTTTCCTTTTGGAATTTGGTTACATTGAGACCAATTTCTTTCGCCTCATACGTCGGGAGATTCTGCTTTGTTATAAATACACGGGTATGGAGTTTCGGATCGTGTTCTTCCGCCTTAAAAACAACAGCGCCGTCTGATTCCGTAAAAATTGCCGGAGTGTTTTTCTTGATTATTTCAACACCAATCGGAGCCATCTCGCTCTCAAAAAAGTAATAATCAAATGTTGTGCCAAGCACTTTGTAGATAATTTCAAATGCATCGAGCGTTATCTTTCTTCCCCAGTCATAGAGCTCGTTAATTTGCTCGTCGCTTTTTTCGTAGACTTTTTTGTTGATGGCATCAATTTCTTTTTTGACAGCTTCATCAGTGTCGTAGAGGTTCGAAGCCCATGAATAGCAAGTACCGATATATACGGCTTGTTCTGAAACAGAAAGACTTGCGTCCGGCTTCCCCTTTTGAAGAAGCCCGTATATAGATTTACCAACGTGAAGACCAACATCCCCTTGATAGTTTGCGCGGACAGTTTTTGCACCGGAAATTTCTACAATTCGAGAAATTGATTCGCCGATTGCATTGCTCATAAGGTGCCCTATATGGAAAGGTTTAAACGGGTTCGGTTGTGTGTATTCAACCATGATCTTTTTCCCTTTAGAAAGAGTACTTCCTCCCCAATTCTCCGTCTTCTTGATCTCACCAAGTACGTCAGCAAAAAATTCTTTTGAAAGGTGGAAGTTAATAAAACCAGGACCGGCGATATCAATCTTTTCGATTTCTGGAATTTTATTTTTAGAAAGTTCGGCAACAATTTCTTCTGCAAGAGCGCGAGGATTCTTTCCGAGTTTTTTGGCATATGCCATTGAAACATTCGTAGAAAAATCTCCATGTACAAGTTCGGCAGGATGCTCAAGCGAAACACTCTCGGCTTCGATACCGAGATTTTTGAGCGCATTTAATATTTCGTTTTTGAGTTTGTCCTGCATTTTGTATTTTGTGTATTTATTGCGTCTTCCCAGACTTGATCTGGGACCCAGGTTCGTATTGAGTTCATTAGCCTGGATTCCGGATCAAGTCCGGAAAGACACTTGGAAATTTATTGCTTCCCCGTCGAGCCAAATTTGCCTTCACCCCGAGCGGACTCACTTAGACTATCAGTTTCCTCAAGTTCTGCAATCTCTACGGGATATATGACTATCTGAGCGATTTTGTCCCCCGCCTCTACCGTGTACGGCTTATCGCCAAGGTTTACGATATGAGTATTGTATTCGCCTCGGAACCCTGCATCATAGACGCCCCCCATCGTATGAAGCCCTGCATTTGAAATACTGCCCTTATCCTTAATAATGGCCGCATAGCCAATAGGAAATTCCATAGCAAAGCCATGATAAAAACGATGATGCGCCCCAGGCTCTACCGTGACTGTCTCCATAGAATACACATCCATGCCAACATCCCCTGGGTGATGATAGGTTGGAAGTTTTGCGTCAGGTTTTAGTCTTTTTATCTTAATTTTCATACTTGGAATCGTTTAATGAAGTACTCTGGACCATCGGTATCGTAATCATACACAGTATCCAGACTCTCATGCAATCGGCGCATAAATTCGAGCATGTCGAGCGCCGTCCAAATCGGGAGTTTAAACTGCTTCGCAATCGCCTCCAATTTCTGCTTATTTTCTTTTACCTCTGTTGGGTTGTGGGCAGGAATTGAAATCTCGTAATAGAGAGCATCATTTTCCGGATGAAAGAGTGAGAAATACGCTCCACCATAGCGGGCTGTCAAAACTTTTTCAGCGATCACTTTCCCTTTTTTATAACCAAGTTCGGAGAGCATTGAAAGACCCGAGGTGAATTCTTCTGAAGCTAGGGCCGTAACTACTTCTGCCCGGTTCCCCTTCTTTCCGCTTTCAACAAAAATTTTAGAATCGCCGTTTTTATATTCGAGTCGTACTTCTCTGTTATTGTATCCACGATCACTGTATGTGAGCGTAAGGTAATATCCCTCTTTTACATTCTCCCCCAAGCCCTTGAGAGTCGCATATAGTTTTTCGTATTCCTTTTTTGCTACCGGCGCCTTGATTTCAACATCAATCATTTCTTTAAAACCTTCAAAACAGATTTATAAATTTCTTCGTGAATAACTTCTCGTGGAAGAATTTCACTTCCCTTCGCACATTCTACTTTCTTCCAGTTTTTCTCTCGCCCTGCAAGCCAGAGCGCGCTTTTTTCAGAATTCTCGAGGAATTTGAAATCAGTTTCATGTACATCTTTTTTCTTTCCAAGATACGCACGCGCATGTTGCATATTGCGGGTCTTAATGAGCCGCTTGATGATTGGCATTGGCACACGGAGATAAAACACCATGTCAGGCCGTGGAATATTGAATACACCATATTCCATTTTCTCAAGCCACTTCATAAATTCAGCTCGTTTTTTCGTATCACGAATTTTTCCTCCTTGATGAATCTGGTTTGCGGAAACATACCGGTTTGCGAGCACAACATACCCGGCTTTGAGCCATTTCTCAATTTTTTCTTTTGATTCAAAACGATCAGCCGCATACACAACTGATGCGATTTTTGGATGAATATTTACCCAGTGGTAGTACTGTTCGGAGAGACAATGACCAAGAAATTCCCCGAAAAAATTATCATAGTATTCGGGAAAATCCACCATTTTTACCTTGAAGCCATCCTTGGTAAGGCGTGCTTTAAGAAGCTCACTTTGCGTGGTCTTCCCCGAGCCATCAGTGCCATCGATGACGATCAATCTACCTTTTCCTGCTTTCTTCATGCTAGGTACTTTATCAAGAAAAATGCTGTTTCCCTAGGCCACTACGACAGCGTCTCCATCCTTTATATACATGATGTCATGCGGATATTCTTCGGCTTCTTTGGGAGTAGGCCATGTTGGGTTCCAGTGCGGCATAATCGCGCTAGGGGAGAAATTCATACCCATCATGTCCTGAATACCAACGGCATTTTTATCACCATTTGGCGGCCATCCGGCGAGCGTTATGTCCGGCCCCGCGATAATGCTTCCAGCCGAAACACCAACATATACTTTATCTACCAGAATTTCGGCTGCATGCGTCAAAAAACCTGATGCGCGTGCTTGGTGAAGTAAATAAAATGTATTGCCCCCATAAACATACACAACATCAAATTTTGAAAATGTTTCTACTACTATATCGGGTGATAGATGTGAAAGATCAACAAACTCAATGATAAATCCGAAACGGACAAGTCCTTGATAATCTTCCGTAATTTTAAGAGCAGACTCAAGTTCTGGAAGTGGCATCATCGGATGATCCCCTTTCGCCGCCGTGTGAACAAACGCAAGCCGAAGACCGTTTGGTCTTTTGCCAAGCAACCGAAAAAATTCTTCCTGATTATCATTAGAGAGTCCAGATGATGTCAGAAATAATTTCATAGTGTTTTTGTATTGTACCCCCTACCCTGTGTCTTTCCGGCCTACGAGCCGGAATCCAGGTTCGTATTTGAATTTAATTAGCCTGGATTCCAAATCAAGTTTGGAATGACACACCCTCCTATTCGCAGAATAATTTCAATCCGCTTACCGGATCAGTTTTCTTTTCCAGTTTCTTCGGAAGCCACTCAACGATCGTCTCCCCTGTTGCAGACATATAGAGATAATTCACATGCCCTCCAAAAGCGGCATGATCAGCGCCAGAAAATACTCCGTGTGCATGTGTCATTGGCTTGCCCTCAAACCAACCAACTGTTCCTGTAATATTGATTACTTCAATATTATTCGCCGTATGTTTTTTAGATGAATAGTCCTTCGTGACAATATCGTAATATGCGAGTTCAACTTCTGTAGCGCCACCAATCATGTAAAAGTGACACGACTTGTCGCGCTCGCCGGCCAAATCAGCAAGAAGCGAAACTGGCTCATCTCCTTTTTCAAATTGCACAATGGTTTTTGATTCAGAGTCGAAGACTATTTTCATATTTTTTATACGAAACTCTCTGGAATCGGAAACTGGGAAGCAAGCGCCATAACTTCAGCCTTAATCTCTTTCTTCTTTGCCTCATTATCTTTATTTCGAAGTGTTTCAATAAGAAGCTCTGCTACCTGTGAACATTCTTTCTCCTTAAATCCACGTGTAGTGATTGCTGGTGTACCAAAGCGAATACCGGACGGATCAAGCGGCTTGCGTGTATCTCCTGCGATTGAGTTCATGTTAAGTGTAATACCAACTTCATCAAGCACTGTCTGCGCTTCTTTTCCTGTCACGCCGAGCGAGCCGAAAACATCGGCCAAGATAAGATGGTTGTCTGTTCCGCCGCCAATCATGCGAATTTTCTCGCGGTGAAAGACTGCTTCCATAGCTTTGGCATTCTTCAAAATCTGCTGACAGTACTCCTGAAAGGCTGGAGTGAGGGCCTCACCAAAAGCTACAGCTTTCGCGGCAATCGTGTGCATGTGCGGACCACCCTGAATTCCTGGGAAAATTGATTTATCGATTTTCTTTGCAATCTCTTCACTTTCGCGAGTGAGAATAATTCCGCCACGCGGACCACGAAGCGTCTTGTGCGTCGTTGAAGTGATGATATCGAATCCATCATCAAATGGATTGCGAAGTGCTTTACCGGCGATGAGTCCCGCGATGTGTGCCATATCAGCCATAGTGATTGCACCGACTTCTTTTGCTACATCAACAAATTTTTTGTAGTCGAGTGTACGAGGGTATGCAGAAAATCCGGCAATAATGAGTTTCGGTTTATGCTCGAGAGCAACTTCGCGAAGATGATCGTAATCGATCTCCCCTGTTTCCGGATCCTTCATTTTGTATGTAACAAACTTGTAGATCTTTGCAGGAAGCGTCATCGGGTGACCGTGTGTGAGGTGTCCCCCGTGTGAGAGATCCATACCAAGAACTGTGTCTCCCGGCTCAAGAAGGCCTGCGTAGACGGCAAGGTTTGCCGGTGCACCAGAGTGCGGCTGCACGTTTGCAAACTTACAATTGAAGAGTTGTTTAATGCGCTCAATTGCGAGAGTTTCTACTTGGTCAGTATATTCCTGTCCGCCATAATAACGGCGACCTGGATAGCCTTCGGAGTATTTGTTTGTGAGGATAGACCCGTTAGCAAGAAGCACGTTCTTGGAAACATAGTTTTCAGAAGGAATAAGTTCAAGTCCTTCCGCCTGTCTTTTAGCCTCACCTGCAATAACGTCAAATACCTCCGTTTCTTTATATGAGCTCATTAAATAGTAGAATTAACACTAATAACCCTATTCTAGCATGAGGTCGCCCAAACGAAAAACCGCCCAGAATGGGCGGTTTCTCGTTGCTATTTTGTTCTATTAACCCGGAATGAACGTAAGCGCGATGCCTTTTTTGTCGGCGCGTCCTGTTCGGCCGATGCGGTGAACGTAGGTATCGTAATCATTTGGAATATCGTAGTTGATCACGTGCGTAACATTTGGAATGTCGAGACCGCGGGCAGCAACGTCGGTCGCAATAAGAATTTTTGTTTCGTTTTTCTTAAAACTATCGAGCATGCGCATGCGTTCACGATTGCGCTTGTCGCCGTGAATACCAGCAACTTTGAATCCGCGTTCGCGAAGTTCTTTTTCAAGTTGGTCGACACTGCGCTTTGTTTCGCGGAAGATAAGAACCTTGTCAGATCCTTCCTTGATAAGCACATCGTGCAAACGATCAAGCTTGTCTTCTTTTTTCGCGCGGACAACGTCCTGATCAATGTTCTTAGATGTCTCGCCTTTTACAACAGAGACAAAGAGTGGATCTTTAAGATACATTTCCGTCATCTTTCGAATTTCAGGAGAGAGCGTTGCGGAGAAGAAAAGCGTCTGACGCTTCGCTGCACATTTTCCAAGAATAAATGTCATGTCATCACGGAATCCCATGTCGAGCATGCGGTCCGCCTCATCAAGGACAATATTTTCATAATCAGTAAGATCAAGCGCTTTCTGTTTTACGAGGTCTGTAATTCGTCCCGGAGTTCCGATAACGAAATGTACGCCGCGTCGAATTTCAGAGATCT
This sequence comes from uncultured Candidatus Saccharibacteria bacterium, assembly GCA_964603145.1. Lineage (GTDB taxonomy): Bacteria > Patescibacteriota > Minisyncoccia > Phycocordibacterales > UBA9973 > CAITQP01. Next base: position 9,435 of record CAZRTW010000003.1, read on the forward strand.
GCTTGCCCATTGGCATTCCTCCGACAACTGAAACAGAGAAAATCTGCATCCAGAATGAGAGCGATCGGAATTCTTCCTGAATCTGTTGCGCAAGTTCGCGTGTCGGAGCCATGATAAGAACTTTTTGTTTTTTATCACGGAAGACACGATCAATGAGTGGGAGAATGAATGCACCTGTCTTCCCTGTTCCTGTGTTTGCGAGTCCGAAGAAATCACGACCAGCAATAATGTGTTCAATCGACTGATCCTGAATCGGCGTCGGATAAATAAATCCTTTCTTCGCAATATTTTTGTGAAGCTGTTCTGAAAACGGAAAATCAGCAAATGTGTGCTTTGGAATATATTTCACTTCCGCAACCTGTTCTGCCTTCTTTACGAATTTAGAAAAGTCGATGCGCTGACCGAAGCGTGAGCTTCCACTCCCAGCCGAACGATTTCGCTGAAAGCTTGATGATCGGCGTCCACCGGCGAAGCCGCTCGGCTTTTTGCCGAAACGTGAACCACCGGATTTAAACCCGCCAGAACGAGCTGGTCCTCCACTCGAGTGAGAAGAAGAACCGCCACTTGGGCGAGGAGCTGGACCTGTATAACGAAAACCTGAACCTGACCGAGTTACCGGAGAGGATTTACCATGAAACGAGCGCTTCCCCGTAGGGCGCGCAGATGATGTGCCTTTATGCATATTAATTGTGTGTCATGGACCTTAGCGATGACAAACACAAGCTAATTTCCATAATCGGCATTCTCTTATAAATAAGGAGGCCATTTGGCCTCGAGTGAGAATACTGTATATAGAGTAGCATTATTGAACATAAATGTCAAATTTGGCTCGGCAAAACAAGATATCAGGTATTTTAAAGGCAATCCCATAAATTTCTGCTGAAGTTTTGGGCACGCTCAGCCGCACGTCTATCGTTCGTGATAGACGCCTGTAGACGGTCCGCGAGACCCTTAAAATAAGGCTCACACGTTTCTAGCCTCGCTTAAAATGG
>CAZRTW010000003.1:10436-35054 GCA_964603145.1 uncultured Candidatus Saccharibacteria bacterium
TTCCGCGAGGCCTTTAAAATGCCTGATATCGCGTTTCTGTTCCTCGCTGGAGTCGGTTATACAAGAAAGAAAAACCACTTGCGAAAGCCGGTGGCCTTCTCAAGTGGTAATAATTTAAAAATCCCGATATGTCTTTATTCGCCAAGGACTCGGAACACGTCCTTTTGTAATAAAAATCCGACCGTTTGACATGGTGGTTCTGTCCTCTACACTACCGATGTCATACACCCAAGATTTGGTTGATTTACACCACCAGACATAGAGCGCAAGACCTCCGTCACGAGCTCCAGTGTAGTAAGGATAGGAACTCCTGGGATCTGCGTAGAATACGTTAAAAAATCCATCAATGCGAAGCGACCCCTTTTCGCCTTCTGGTTGCGCCGCCATAAGCGCTTTGGCGTGAGCAACTACATCGATCATCTGAGGCAATTTCTTTCCCATAAATTTGATGATCGTGCTGTTGTGGTAATATCCTTTTTTGTTTGAAAGGTCTGGTAGGTCGACCCATCCAAACATTGAGGTTTCGCAGCGGGGGGCTACTCCACCAAAAGGATCTCTTGCAGCTTCTTCACTAAGCTTGAGGAGGCTGGAAATTTTTTTCAATAATTCGGAGATTGCATTTAATATAAGGGCTCCAATGCTTATATTTTTCGTGTGTAGTGTCATACCTATATATTTTTTTTAAAAATTTAGAAAGTTATTAATTTATAAATTACAACGTAAAAATTTTTTTGTCAAATAATGCTTACTTCCCCAAAATCTGTATACTCATATATATGAAAAGTAAGCATGTCGACGAACAATACCTAGACCTCCTCCAAAAACTCCTCGACGAGGGCAATGAAAAAACCGACCGCACAGGCACCGGCACAAAATCGTTTCTTGGCTACCAAATGCGCTTCAATTTAGAAGACGGCTTCCCTCTTCTCACTACCAAGAAGGTGCCAATCAAAGCCATCATTCATGAACTTCTTTGGTTCATGCGTGGCGACACAAATTTACAGTACCTCGCACAAAATAACGTGCACATTTGGGATGAGTGGCCATACCGCGCATATCTTGTGAAAAATAATATTCCAATTCCAGAAATTAACGGTGACGAATGGAAAAAAGGAATGGCAGAATTTGTCGAGCGTGTAAAAACTGACGACGCCTTCGCAAAAGAAAATGGAAACTTAGGTCCGATCTACGGATATCAATGGCGTTCATGGCCAACGCCAAACGGCGGACATATTGATCAACTCGCAAAAGTAATCGAGCAAATAAAAAATACTCCTGACTCTCGCCGTATGCTTGTCTCTGGCTGGAATGTTGCGGACATCGACGAGATGGCGAAAGCCGGTATTCCCCCTTGCCACACACTCTTTCAGTTTTATGTCGCCGACGGAAAACTTTCCTGCCAGCTATATCAGCGTTCATGCGACACATTCCTCGGCGTTCCGTTTAATATCGCATCGTACTCAACTTTCACAATGATCCTTGCGCAAATTTGCGGACTGAAGCCCGGTGAATTTGTCTGGACCGGCGGCGATGTGCATTTGTATAAAAATCATATCGAACAAGCACAGCTTCAAATCTCTCGTCGAAACGACATCCGTCCTCTTCCAAAAATGAAAATTAATCCAGAGAAGACGAAAATTGAAGATTTTACGATCGATGATTTTGAACTTGTCGACTACAACCCGCACGAAGCGATTAAGGCTCCCATCGCCGTCTAAGGTATAATGTGTGTATGGAGAAAATAATCGGAAAAGACTATATCGGAGTAGGAGTTGGCGCGTTCATCATGAATCCCCACGGGCATATTTTTCTCATGAAGCGCGGCCCTGGCTGCAAGAATGAAGTTGGCTCTTGGATTATTCCAGGTGGCTCTGTTCATTTTGGAGAGACTCTTCGTCAGGCAGTTGTGCGTGAAGTTGAAGAGGAGCTTGGTGTTAAAATCGAGCTCGACGGCCAGCTTCCTGCCTATGACCACATGATCCCAAATGAAGGCCAGCACTGGGTAACAAACGTCTTCCCTGCTCACATCGTAAGTGGCATTCCACAAATCAAAGAACCAGAAAAATGTGTTGAAGTCGGATGGTTCCCGCTCGACAACCTCCCTTCCCCACTCGCCATCGCCTCGCAGGGTGTAGTGAATTATTTCCAAGGACTCCGTAGCTAACATGGAAACTCGCACCTGCGCTCATTGTAAAAAGTCTTTCGAAATTACATCAGATGACTTTGGTTTTTATGAACGCATGGGAGTGCCAGCTCCGCAAAAATGCCCATTTTGTCGCCAAAAGCAACGCACACTCTTTCGAAACTTTAAAACGCTCTACAAGCGCCCATCCTCATTCTCTGGGAAATCAATCATCTCGGTATATGCACCAGATGCCCCTTATCCTGTTTACGAATCAAGCGAATGGTGGAGCGATACATGGGATGGGCTCACCTACGGGCGGGATATTGACTGGTCACGTTCCTTTTTTGAACAATTCAATGAGCTTGCACTTGTTGTCCCACGCTTCGCACTCATGAACACGAAGAGTTCCGATTGCGAGTACGCCAACATGACACTCGCAAGCAATAACTGCTATCTTATTTTCGGTGCAATAGAAGACGAAGATTGCGCTTATGGACATATAATCTGGAATTCAACCGACACGTTTGACGGCTTATATACTTTCAAATGCGAGAGTTGCTATGAATGCATCGATTGTCTTAATTCAAACAAGCTTCTCTACTCGCAGGAATGCGAAAGTTGCGCAGACTCAATCGGACTCTATGATTGCCGAAGTTGCACAAACTGCATCGGCTGTGTCGGGCTTGTCGGAAAAAGTTACCACATTTTCAACCAGCCAGTCAGTCATGAAGAATACAAAAGATTTTTAGAAGAAAACCCACTCCACCAAAATGAAACAATTTTAAAAATCTTTAGTGGTCGTGAAGAACTTCGCAAGGCGTTACCACAGCGTGATTTCTTTGGGTCACACAACAACAATGTTTCAGGAAATCATATTTACTATTCAAAAAATTTTCATGACTCATTTGATATAAAAGCTGGGGAAGATTCGCGTTACTGCTATACCGTGCATAAAGCCGTAAATTCCTATGATTGTAGCTTCATGCCAGACATTGAAGAATCATATAACGTTCTAACCGGCTCGGGCAGCCGCATCATGTGCAGTCATATCTGTTTTGACAGTAATGATATCTTCTACAGCGATCATTGCTACGGATCAAATAATCTCTTCGGCTGTTTCGGTCTTCGTCAAAAATCGTACTGTATTTTAAATAAGCAATATACAAAGGAAGAATATCACGAGCTCTTACCTAAACTCATTGAACTCATGAAAAACAGCAACGAATGGGGCGAATTTTTTCCGGAAAAATATTCTCCATTTGCGTACAACGAAGCGATCGTGAATGAGTATATGCCACTCACAAAAAATGAGGCACTCTCTTTGGGGTATCGATGGCGCGACGACATCCCAACCACTCGAGGGGCTGGAACAATCACACGTGAGGCCTTACCAAAAAGTCCAAAGGAATACACGCCAGCCTTAACCAAAGAAGTTCTAACCTGCGAAAAATGTGAAAAAAATTACAAACTCATTCCGGATGAAATAAGTTTCTATACACGTATGGGTATAGCTATTCCTCAGAAATGCTTCAATTGTCGTCACGAAGCTCGCATGCAGGCTCGCAACCCTCGTCAGCTCTGGCATGCAAACTGTGCTTCATGCAATAAAGACATTGAAACTTCATATCCCCCCGAAAAGCAAAAAATATACGGACTTTATTGCGAAACGTGCTATCAGCAGGAAATCGTGTAAAATAGCCGTATGATCGTCTCCATGATCGCCGCCATCGGCAAGAATAATGAGCTCGGTAACAAAAACTGGCTTCTTTGGAATATGCCGGCTGATATGAAGCATTTCCGCGAAACCACCAAAGGCCATATGGTTATTATGGGCCGAAAGACATTTGAGTCCTTCCCGAACGGGCCTCTCCCCAACCGAGAAAATGTGATCATCACCCGCGATACAAATTATCACCACCCCGGTGCCACAGTTATGCATTCACTTGAAGAAGCGCTCCGCTATGCCGCGCTTGAACAAGGAAAACATTTTGAAGAAAAGCAGGAAGAAACAGAAATTTTTATAATCGGTGGCGGTGAGCTCTACAAGCAAGGAATAGAAAAAGCACAGAAGCTGTATATCACTCGTGTAGACGATGCCCCAGAAGCAGACACATTCTTTCCAGAAATCGGACCCGAATGGAAAGAAGTTTCAAAGGAAGAACACCTAGCAGATTCTGAAAACCCTCACGCTTACACATTCTTTGTCTACAAAAAAACCGCCTAATGGCGGTTTTTTTGTTTAGGGGTCTATCTCTGTTTTTACTCGGATGAAAACATCTTTCCCGTCCGGAGATTTTTCTTTTCGATACACACGCTTCTTATTGATTTCGATTTTACGGACTAATTCCTTTTCAAGATCGTAGCCGAGAGTTTCGCACATGCCGAGAAGAAAAATTGCCACGTCGGCAAATTCTTCCGCCACTCCGTCCTGTCCTTTGTTGTATTTTGAAAATGCTTCAGAGAGTTCTTCGTGAGCACGGCAAAATTCAAGAGCCATGTCCCCCGTGTTGAATCCCTTATCAATTTTGTTCTGCATTACTTCCTTTTGAAGCTGTGTGAGATCTACGGACATATTATTGATCTTTGTACTGTGTTACTTCGTTAGTAAGAATAACCAATTCAACGCCTGCTTCTTTAAAAATATCTTTTGTCCTCCCACTAGCGTGATAATCTTTCCGTGCAACAAAACGTTTAATACCAGCATTAATTACAACTTTCGCGCAGGCGTAACAGGCAACCATTGTTGAGTACATAGTGGCTCCGTCCACCGCAACACCAAAACGGGCAGCGTTTGCAATCGCATTCGTCTCTGAATGCGTAGTACGGATACAGTGACGCGACGTTACACCTTCTTCATTTGTAACAGTTGTCATCTCATGCCCTGCTTCATCACAATGTGGAAGTCGTATAGGAGAACCAGCATATCCGGAAGCTAGAAGCCTTTTATCTTTTACGATCACGATACCGGCATGTCCGCGATCGCAGGTACCGCGAGTGCCGACAAGTTCGGCCATTTGGAGAAAATATTCATCCCATGACGGGCGCTTAGGAGCTTCAGAATTCATAAAATGAGTATACTACTTCTTGCGTTTTTGAGCGAAAAACGGGCCATACATATCTTCTTTAGGATCAATTCGAAGCTCGTTTGGAGAAACACTATTGGTAAAAGTAACCGGTGCTTCCGTAATAAGCGCAAGCGGAATACATTCCTTTCCTTCGCCCATTACAAGCACGGCGCTCGTTGCAAGAGCGTCGGCCACATCTGTCTGCGTAAACTTAAGCTTACGGCCAAAGATATCTTTTGTACCGCGATAATCACGGAGGCCTTTGAATCCTGCATAGCCGAGAGCCACGCCAACTACTCCGGCTCGAAGCGGCATGATGCGCGAGTCTGTGATGAGTACGCCGAGTTTTTTCACGCCATAGTGCTTCATGAGCTGGTTGCGCAAAACGCGCGCGGCCTCATATGAATCCTTCGGAAGAAGGATAATCTTCCCGTCGCCATCTGCATTAGATTCGTCAACGCCTGCATTTGCGATCACGGTACCGTCTTTTACTGTGAGGTAGACATACTTGGTCTTCAACATGAACTCCGATTCGCTTTTAATGATTGCCACTTTTTCTTTTTCTGTTTTTGCAATGCGAGTACGTCCTTCAGCAAGTGCCACAATTTTTGATGTGACAACAATAACAGATCCCTCATCGACTTTTTTAATATGGCGCAGAATAAAAGCTGTAAGATCACCGCCCTCTGTAAAGACATTAGTTTTAACTGGTCTGACTTTCATTGTTACCGCGAAGAAGTTTAATACCAAGATATGAAATCGGCGTATATGCAAAACCAATCAGGACCTTATATATCCACCATGGAATAATCATAAGAATGAGCTTTGGGAATGAATACACTCCAACAAATGCTACGAGCATGAAGATGACGGTATCAAGAAACTGCGACCAGATATTTGAGAGGTTTGATCGAAGCCAGAAATACTTTCCTCCCTGCTTAGCTTTGAAAAAGAAGAACACCATAACATCTTGATATTCCCCGATCACGAAGGCAAGAATAGAGGCGATAGAAATACGGATAGAAACACTATAGAGAGTGTTGTAGGCATCGTGAGCCCACATGGAGGCTTCCGCCCACGGCATGAGCATTGAAATAATATTAAAAAGAAGAAACGCCACAACACTGACAAAACCCGCGAGCACAAACATTTTGGCCATTTTCTTCCCATATACTTCTCCGATGATATCGGTCATGAGAAATACGAATGGAAAATAAAATACTGATACGGAGAGATGCGTACCAAAGAGAAACGGCATGGTTTTAATGCCAATCGTATTTGATGCGACAAGCGCTGTAATATATAAAACCAAACAAATAAAAATTTTCTTCTGATCTTTAGCTGTAAGTTGTTGGTCCATAATTGTTTTATTGCACTACTATGCAAAAGACCGCCAGAGGCGGTCTTTTGTTTTTGTTATCCTTTGATTTCAATTCCCGCCTGTCGTGCACTTCCGGCAACAATTTTCATTGCGCCTTCAATGTCCTTAGCGTTAAGGTCAGGCATCTTTTTCTCTGCAATCTCACGAAGCTGTGCCTGTGTGATTGAACCGGCCTTTGAAATGTTCGGCTTACCTGAACCTTTCGCTACGCCTGCTGCTTTGAAAATGAGTCCTGCTACTGGTGGAGTCTTGATAACGAAATCGTAACTGCGGTCTTCGTATACAGAGATGACAACACCAACTGTGTCGCCCATCATCTTAGAAGTTGCTGCATTGAACTTGGTAACGAAGTCACCAATGTTCACGCCAGCCTGACCGAGAGCAGGTCCAAGCGGTGGCGCTGGAGTTGCCTTCCCTGCCGGGATCTGGACTTTTACTTTTTTGAGTACTTTTTTAGCCATATAAATTAAGAGTTTGTTAGGTTTGAACTGTCAGGCTTTAAGTAGAAGCCAAAAATCCAACAGTGGGGATAGATTAACAGAAAACGCGGGAATTCGCAATTACAGCTTTTTAACCTGAAGGAAGTCGAGTTCCACCGGAGTCTCGCGGCCGAACATTGAAACAAGTACGCGAACCTTTCCGCGGTCCTGATCAACATCTGAAACTTTTCCTTCAAGGTCCTTGAATGGACCGTCTGCGATCGCAACAAGGTCACCAACAGAGAGGTCAATCGTATGCTTAGCTCCCCCACTTTCAGTTTCGCCCATAGCTTTAAAGAGAGAATCAACTTCCTGCTTGTTAAGCGGCACTGGGTTTACTCCGGCGCCAACGAAACCAGTTACGCGAGGAGTGTTTCGGACAACGTACCAAGAATCGTCAGTAACGATCATGTCCACAAGAACATATCCAGGGTACACTTTTTCTTCAACCTCAACGCGCTTTCCCGCCTTGATCTTGATTTTCTTTTCCATCGGAACAATCACATTGAAAATGCGATCTTGCATGCCGAGAGATTCGATACGTTGCTTGAGGTTTCGGGCAACAGCATTTTCATATCCAGCGTAAGTATGAATTGCATACCAGCTTCGCTCCGGAGTGAGTTCTGATCAGGGAACAGGGAAATACAAATGCAATACAAAATTAATAACCGAGGATCTTGCTAAGGCCGATCTGGAAGACCTTGTCGAAAGCGCCGAGGAGGTATGCAACAACGAGGGAAATAACAATGACAGCAATCGTGTATGCGATAGCCTGCTTTCGTGTCGGCCAAGTAACATGGCTAAGTTCTGCACGAGTTTCTTTGATGTAAGATTTAATACTCATATGATATAAGGCTTTTTTGCCATTTTTAAAAGGCCTCGCGGGGCCTTCCTATGCGATAAATATTACCCTATCCGACTTCTTTAGTCAACCAAACAAAAAAACTCCCTAAAAGGGAGTTTTTTTGAATCCATAAACTAGCGGATTTGGTATGTGATAGTTACGTTTGAAGTATATTTATTCTGTCCAACTGGCATTTCTGGACCTGCACCGCCAACGCCTGATTGAAGTTCCATATCTCCCATCTTTGCATACATTGGGGATGGGTATCCTCCGCCATTTTCTGAAAATCGGACAATACTGACGAGACGGACTCCAAGCTGCTTCGAGAGTACTTCAGCTTTTTCTTTCGCATCCTCGATCGCCTTCTCACGAGCTTCATTCTTAACAATCTCTGGATCGTCGACAGTAAAGTCTGGACCAGAGAGTCCTGTTACTCCACGGCTGCCAAGTCCATCAAGAATTTCACCCACCTTTTCTGTGTCACGAATTTTTACTGTAATAGTATTCGAAACAGTGTAACCAACAATCTTGGGTGATGTATAAACCTGTGTACAGAGTCGATCCGCACATGGTGTTGGATATGTGTAATTAGGATTTGCGCTGTAATTTGTTGTCTGAATATCTTTCTTGGCAATACCAGAATCCTCAAGGAATTTAATTGTATCGTTTATTTTCTTTGTCACTACATCTTGAGCCGCGGCAACCGTCGCTGCTTTCTGCTCAATAGTAAAGCTGACATTTGCAACATCAGGAATAGCAAAAGCAAAGCCTTCGCCTGAAACATCGATCGTACTTGCCTTTGTGATATCAGTACCACTCGTTACAAGTTTCCGAGCTTCGCCAAGAAACTTCATTCCGAAAAAGAGAGCAACAAACACAGCACCTACTAAGAGCACTTTACCCATGCGCTCGGCATTTTGGGGTGAAAAAAATGTATTCATACTTTTTTATACGTAGCTCTTTAATAATATGTGACCTTTGAGACTTTCCTAGCCCTGTGATGCTGTGGGAGCACCTGCTCCTTCCCTCTCGAGCACGCTTGGATTGATGATAGAAAAGACTACCCAGAGAATAATTCCAAGAAGCACAGAGAGACCGATGAGTTTGAGAATCTTATGATTCATAACCATGAGTGAGCGCTACGAGAAATTACTTACCGTTAATTGCGAGAACTTCGACATCAAAAGTAAGCGTTGAGTTTGGAGGGATATTACCTACGGCCATGTTGCCATAGCCAAGTGACGCAGGGATTACGAGACGACGCTTTTCCCCTTTCTTCATTCCAAGAACACCTTGGTCCCATCCCTTAATCACCTGACCTTTTCCAAGGGTGAAATCAAAAGCCATCACGTGGTTAAACTTTGGATCAACGTTTGAATCAAAGACTACGCCATTATCGAGAGTTCCCGTGTAGTTTACAGAAACTATATCGCCAGGCATAGCTCCCGTGCCTGTTCCCTCTTTTGTTGTTGTAACTTGTAGTTCGTTTGTCATTGTAGTTTCTTGTGATGAATCTGCTTGTGTGTTTGCTACTTCTCCTGTTGTCTCTGTATTTGATGCTTCAATATTTGTTGCATCAGTTTTCTTCCCATTATTTGTTAAAACAACAATGAGCACAATAAGTGCGATACCAACAACTGCACCAATACCTGTTTTCATATTCATAGATAAGATAAAAGAAATTAACTATTAAACGGCGGCACCACCCTAGGTGCTGCGCTATAGAGAATACCATAGAAAAAGCCTACTCTGCACGTGACAAATTAAGAGTTTATGCTCCAACGAGCATACACACCTGCCGGCAAAAGTCGGCCGTCATGAGACGACTGCTCGGCTTGCGCGCGGTTGCCGTCATGAGACGACTGCTCGGCTTGCGCGCGGTTGTTTTTTTCTTCAGAAAGGGCCAACTCCCCATGTTCGATGACTCCCCCACGAATTTCTAGAATATTTTTCAAATTATTTTCGAGCGTGATCGGAGAATAGCCCGCAGTGTATCCATTCACGATGAGAGCAAAAGCATCTTCAGAGAGAACTTGTTCAACAAGGGTGAAGAGTTCATAAAAATCGCGTTCGATTTTCCAAAGACTACCGCCAGTGCCGTGCCCGAATGCTGGCGGGTCCATTACGATCGCATCGTAATGATTCCCTCGCTTTACTTCACGGCGCAAAAATTTCAGCACATCATCTTCAATCCAGCGAATTGGTTTTTCGGAAAGCCCAGAGAGTTCGGCGTTTTTGCGAGCCCAATCGATGGCAACTTTTGATGAATCCACGTGGGTCACCTCCGCACCAGCTTTCGCGGCGGAGAGTGTCGCGCCTCCTGTATATGCAAAAAGGTTTAGAACTTTGATTGGATTTTTATTCTTTGTTCCTTGATCTTTGATCTTTGTCTCCATCCATTCCCAATGGCTTTTTTGTTCAGGAAAAAGACCGACATGCTTAAACGATGTCGGACGAAGTTCGAATGTAAGACCGCCATAGGAAATATTCCATTTTGCAGGAAATGTTTTTGCTTTCGTCCAGGAACCAGATGCTCCTTTTCGAAGATAGGTTGCGTCTGCTTTTTCCCAAACTGTCTTATCCAGCTTTTTCGGCCACAGCGCTTCCGGATCAGGACGAACAAGCGTATGTTGTCCAAAGCGCTCAAGCTTCATCCCCTCTCCGGAGTCAATCAACTCATATGATTTTTCCTTTTGGTTTACAAGCATCATAGTCCCAAATCTTCTTTTAGGATTACTAATTTTTTTGGATCTGCTTTTGCTTCAAGCACACGCAACCGTATATCTATTTCATTGAAATTTTCCGCACTAGCAGTTTCAATAAATGCATCAAACGAAAGTTCAATCGGTTTTATTTTTTCTGCACCATCAAGATTTTGCTCAGATACCTTTTTGCAATTATTCGCTACAAAGGTATATATTGCCCAGTCCATTTTCGCCATAGGCTGGTGTGCCTTCAAAAACTTCCAATCTTGTGCCTCATACCCAGTTTCTTCAAGAAGTTCTCGTTTTGCCGCAAAGAGAGGGTCCTCTCCTTCATCAATTCTTCCGCCGACTGTGCCAATAAATGGTTTTTTCCCTGGCTGTTCCTCTTCAATCAAAATTATTTTTCCATCTTCAGTAACGGGGATAACAATTGCCGTATCGTCACGTCTGACCCTTTCAAAAATTCGTTTCTGGCCATCATATCCTTCTTGCTCCCATTGGTATACATCAAAAAGCTTTCCAGTGAATACTTTTAAGGCATTTTCTGGCATTGATTGTTTCGGAGCTGGTCTATCTATGTTCATACCCATCTATTCAACAGTAACACTTTTTGCGAGATTGCGGGGTTTGTCGATCGGAAGTCCTTTACTATGCGCCACATAGTAGGCAAACAACTGGAGCGGAATAACTGAGAGCATTGGCGAGAGCGCTTCATGTGTGATTGGGATAGTGAATGAATCATCTGCACGAGTAGAAATATTGTCGTCCCCATCAGAGAGAATGGCGAAAATTTTCCCTTTGCGTGCGCGGATCTCTTCAATATTTGAGACCATTTTTTCATATACACTGTCTTTTGGTGCAATCGCAACCACAGGGAAATTCTCGTCGATCATAGCCAGTGGTCCATGCTTCATCTCCCCTGCACCGTAGCCTTCGGCATGAATGTAGGAAATTTCCTTGAGCTTGATCGCGCCTTCGAGCGCCATTGGATAGTTCCATTTACGGCCGATGAAAAGGAAGTCGCGGTAGTTTGCGTATTTTTTGGCAATCTCCTCCACTTTCTCTGCATTCTTTAAAATCGAACGAACTTGGTGCGGAAGTGCAGTGAGTGAGCGTGCGATAGAACGACCTTCCTCCTTCGAGAGTCCTCGTTCGGAAGCGAGATAGAGAGCAAAAAGAGAAAGTACAATCATCTGTGAGACAACTGCTTTTGTGGAAGCCACGCTGATTTCAGGACCTGCGTGGTTATAGACGCCAGCGTCTGTTTCGCGGGCAATTGTTGAGCCAACGACGTTTACAATACCAAGCGTCATCGCACCGCGACGTTTGCCTTCGCGAAGCGCTTCGAGAGTGTCGATTGTTTCGCCAGATTGAGAGATAGCAAGTACAACAGTTCCCTTTTCTATAACGGGATCACGGTAGCGGAACTCTGATGCAAGCTCTACTTCGACAGGAATATGTGCAAGCGATTCAATAAGATGCTCGCCGTAGAGCCCGGCATAATACGCGGTACCACAAGCGACAATAATAATACGCTTGATGTCTTTTACTTTTTCTGCGACGTCAAAAAGCCCGCCAAGCTTTGCCTTTCCGTCTTCCACAATGAGGCGTCCGCGAAGCGTATTTTCGATCACTTCGGGAATTTCCATAATTTCCTTCAGCATATAGTGTTCGAATCCGCCTTTTTCTGCAGCTTCAACACTCCAATCAATCGTTTCTGGTACTCGAGCGATACTTGTACCTTCAATGGTAAAAATATCGTATGACGTATCTGTAACAATGGCGATCTCGCCATCATTTAAGTAAATGACATTTTTTGTGTGGCGCATAATCGGCGTTGGGTCACTCGCGATGAAATTTTCTTTGTCTCCAATACCAAGAACAAGCGGACTTCCCATTCGCGCTGCCACAATTTTTTTAGGATCGCTCTTTTCCATAATCGCGAGCCCGTATGTGCCACGAAGTTCTTTGAGCGAAAGTGTGACTGCCTCTTCAAGGGTTTTTGTGGTCTTTCTTTTTTGCGCGATGAGATTCGCCACAACTTCTGAGTCAGTATCGGAGACAAATGTGTGTCCGAGAGCAATGAGTTTGTCTTTGAGTTCTTTATAGTTTTCAATGATACCGTTGTGCACGATAAAAATCCCCTGCTCGTGGTCGGCATGCGGGTGGGCATTTTTCTCCATTGGCGCTCCGTGTGTTGCCCAGCGAGTATGGGCGATTCCAGAAGTACCATGAAAATCTGCTGGGGTAGCAGAAACGAGTGAGGCGACTTGGCCCACAGCTTTTACAAGACCACTCGCAGGAATATAGAGTCCCGCAGAGTCATACCCTCGATATTCGAGTGCATGAAGACCGTCAAGAAGAAGGTCCTTTGCCTCGCGTTTTCCGGTGTAGGCGATAATTCCACACATGATGAGTCATGGTAGCACAGGCCACTCAAATTAGGAAAAAGCCCCGCGAGTAAAACTCGCGGGGCTTTTTCAAAACCACTATCCAATAAGGCCGGTCATCCAACCAAAAAGGAACAACGTCCCCAAAAATCCTAAGATCGGATGGAAACGGTAGAGCACGATATTAATAAGAATCATGACGGCAAACCAAAAATAGCCGATGCTATGAATGCTTGCCGAAATAGTACTACCAATGTTACTTAGTGAACCCATGCCTATAGTATAGAGCAACCCTTTTGTACTCACAAGGAGCGATTGTCACAAGGGAGGGCCGTATACGTTATACATTGTATGGCAGAGAAAAAATTATTATCAATCAATCTATGCAAAGTACTATATGCTTAAATGGACACTTATCTTTTTGGTTGTTGCGATTATTGCCGGAATTTTTGGATTTACATCAATCGCAGGAGCTGCAATCGGAATCGCCAAAGTAATATTTTTTATTTTTATTATATTCTTTGTCATTTCCCTCATCGCAGGACACACCATCGCAAAAAAAATCTCCCAGTAATGGGAGATTTTTTTATTCCTATTTAGTGCCTACTATCTTAAGCTGGTAGTCTAAATTTTCAGAAAACTCGGTAAAGGAAACATTCCCGACAAATTTTGTGGCTCCTGTTATAAAACTAGGATTCCCAGTAATCATATACTTGTTTGCCTCGGCTATATCAGCATCAATAGCCTTCTGATAGATATCCTTCTTTTGTTTAATTGCAATAGAAATTTTTTCCGCATCAATACCAGTAATCGTGCCCGTTAATTGCTTGATCGATTCTTCATCCCCAAAACCCTGTTCCACACGGTCCTGCGCTGTAAACATAGCCTCACGCCACGCATAGTATTGCCCTGGATAGAGGTCCCACACAGCACGACCATAGAGCGCGGCAGTCATTGAATCCTTGCCAAAGAGCGGTAGGTCTTTAAAAATGACGGCAATACCTGTATCCCCTGCAACATATTTTTCTATGAGTTTCTGAAATGTACCTGTTTCAAATTGTTTGCAAAGTGATGCCTGATAGTCGCACCAATACGCAACAGCTACTTTCGGAGTTGGGTTTCCGATAAATGGCTCTCCTTCCACATTAATTTTTGCAATATCAATAACCGGAGGAGTACCGGGTGTCTCGTTCTCTAAAACACTTGCAGGCGTGACCTCGGAATCTGAAGAGGGGGTGCCACCAATTCTCGAAAGACCAAAGAAAATAGCAGCTGCAACAATACAAAACCCAAGGAGGATAGATTGCGGGACCGTGAGTTCTATTTTGGAAGAATTTTTTTCCATAGCACGTGTAGTATATCAAAAAAATTACGAGGCATACCCTCCTGGGATAGAAACTGGGGCCCGGCCTTTAAGCGACACTCCTTTGACCAAATCTTTTTCCATTTTTTTTGAATCAAAAGTATATGCATCATCAAAAAAATCCATAAGGGTCTCCGCATCTCGGAGTGCATTATAAAGACAGACACTTGCCCCAGGTGATGGCGTCATATTGAAAATAATATTCTCACCAATGATCTTCCCCTCCCCGAGTTCTAGCTCGTGGGTTTTTGTATTTACGCGTTGAAGGCGCATGCCACCATAGCCCTTGGCTTTTCGAAGATCAGTTGCAGTAATAGTCGGAATAATTTTTTTCACCTGCTCAACAAATAATCGGCGACCTGCCCATGGAATTTCATAGAGCATATTCTTGAGGAGATATTTTGTGCGCACCGGATTAAGCAAAATTTTCATAAAACTTTTCCATGTGCGAGCATGGCCAAGCCCAGAGGAGCGGAAGTAATCAACACCAGTTTTTGTTTTTCGACTCTCGAGCACTGGATTAAAGCGAGCTGTTGGCCCCCATCGTGTGACATTTGGTACACGAACATCGGGGTCTCCGTGAACTGCAGCAAACGGCAGAAGTGGTTCCTGTACTGTATATACCTTCCCATTCAACAACGCATCAGAAAAATAAAATGTGCCTGCGATAGGTATAAGAGAAAAATCCTTTCCATAACCGAGTGCTTTGGCAAAAAGAAGGCTGTACGAATCTGCGTCTACTACGACAGTTTTTGCATATATCGCTCCATCATTTTTAAGTTTTATGCGGTAAGTATCGGTTGGTCCTTTTTCAATTTGCGTAACCTGTGTTTTATATCGAACAAGAATTCCCTCCCGCTTTTGTGCCTCTTCAACAAATGACTCAGAGAGTGCTTCAAAATCAACGGCATGTCCTTCTTTTGTATAGAGTGCGAGAAGTGACACATCTTCGTCACGGCCCTCAACAATTTTTGGTTCTGCTCTTCCTATTTCTTTTCGTGTGAGCTTTTCAAGTTTTGGAAATAATTCACGAAGTTCGGAAAATCTTTTTTCGAGCACGGTAACTTCATGATGCCCGATCCCAAGTACCATTTTAGGAACTGTAAACAAAATTTTTTTTCTTTTATCCTCTGGAAGACTTTCCGCATATTCAGCAACCATCATAGCTGCAGGCAAGACCTCTTTCACCTTGGAAAGTGAGTAGTTGGTCTCAATATCTCCAACATGCAATGTCTGACTGTTGTTTGAAGCCTTGGAATTAACCTGAGCAGGTCGATCATATTTTTCAACAAGGAGTACTTTTTTGATGTTCGTATACGCGGAGAGCGTATACAAAAGGGCCGTACCGCTTGCACCGCCGCCGACAATGACTACATCATACGTATTGTCTTCCCTTTCCATATCGCCTATTTTAGCATTATTTATAAATCCTGCTTTTGCTATACTATAGGTCTATGAGACTTATCCTTCTGATACTTATTATTATTGGAGCAGTTTGGGGCTACCGCTACATTTCACGTCACCAAGAAGTGGTGGATGAAGTGGTGCAAACAACGAACGAAGGATACGACGCCGCAATCTCTGCCGGACTCAAAGCTGTTGCTAAGGCAACCCCACTCTATTATTTCGACAACAGAAGTTACGGAGAGAGCGCAACAAAAAATATTTGTTTCGACAACACTTCAAATAATAGTTTGGGAAGTATCATTGCAGATATAGAAAAATATACGAAAGCAGTGACCTGTACAGTTGATCCTGACTTCCCGGCAAGAAGCTTCACAATTACAGCACCATCGCGCGCACATCAAGGAGAATACCTCTGTGCTGATCAAAGTGGCTTCGTGGGGCTCGTTCCGGACATTACAAAAGGCGGAACATTCCGCCTTGGCATCGAGTGTAAATAGTTTCGAAGCTAGCCTTCTATTTCTTGAAATTTGGAATTAATTTCCGATAGTCTCGCCCGAACACTCTCGAAATTAAGATCGGGATAGATGTCGCTATAAAACGAAATGAGACGCCCGATTTCGTCTAGGCCATTTACCGCCTCATCGGTATCATCAGGATTATTCTGCAGAAATGTCTCCACAACGTCGAGTTCTTTATTTAAAATACCGAGCAAATAATTGTGAATGAGTTTTGAAATTTCCACGTGGTAGTCGCGCATCGGAAGCGGTTCATTCGCGCGCTTTGCGTAATATTCAAGATCTTCATCTACAGTATCGAGCTCTTTTAGGAGGGCGAGCATGCGAAGATCACGCTCCTTGCCATAGGCCTCCGCCTCATCAAGCGTTCCCTCAAGCGAGACAATAAAATCAACAAACTCATCTTTTGCTTGTTGAAGCTTGTCTGACTCAGCATGTTCTAGGTAATCTCCAATTGACATAGTGGGAGTATACCAAGAGGGAGCAACTGATCCTACCCCCCCCCCTCTCTCACTCTTTTTTAGAAGCAATAATAGAAACAACGAGTAATCTAAGTGACATACTCCTGAATTTCGCGCGCATGCGCGCGCGCAAGCACATCACGAACAGAGCCCGCTCCCGCATGCACAACGACAAGCACATCACCATGACGAATATATTCCTGAAACCGAACAGCATCAGTATCACTTACACCGGCGCCAGAGAGCGCCCCGATGAGACCACCGGCTGCTGCTCCAGTTACAGCACCTGATACCGCTCCAGCGGCGATCCCTGTGAACCCAAGAGCTGCCGCAAGCGGACCTGCGACCAGAAATGCTCCGAGTCCTGGAACAACACCCTCAGCAATCGCCACTCCGGCGAGTGTTCCGATGGCAGCGCCAGCGGCAACACCGGAGACAGTACTGCCTCCGATTTTTTCTCCAGACTGATTGTCGACCACTGCTCCTTTAGCATCTACATAGATATACGAAAGATTCTCTTCGGTAACGCCAAAGGCACGAAGTTCGGCAAGGGCAGTTTCAGCTTCCGCGTGTGTAGAAAAAATTCCAATAGTTGTTGTCATAAAGTGGACAAATATTTAAGTAGTACGATACGCCCGACAGCGTATGATAATAACTCCGCACTTCGCCGAATTAGGCGATAGGATTTTTCCCTTCAATAAGACGCACCAAAATCATAATGATTGCGATGACGAGAAGAATATGGATGAGCCCGCCTACTGTAAACGATGTGACAAGTCCGAGAAGCCAAAGAATTATAAGAATGATTGCAATTGTTGTTAACATAAAAATGTACGGTTAGCTTTCTAAAGCACTCATAAAAATGAGTACGCGACCTTTCCCCAAAAGGGGTGTGAGGTGAGAGTGGGAATACCACTCTCGTCCCTCTCTTATATCTTCGTTTTTGGAGGGGTGGTTGTGACAGGGTCACAATGGTGACGAGTATTCCTGTATACGGCAACTATACCCCTGTGTTTATCCTGTCACAAACACCACCAAAGTTTCGCTAAACATAGTGAAGGGATTTCGTCGACCGCTTCGCCCTTAGAATAGACCACCCAAATATGAACACCCAAATACTCAAAATAAAACAGGGGGCAACAGTCCCTCGTATACCCTTGCCGCACTCCACCCACTTTAAGGCACTCCGAAAAGTTGCTCTTTCTGCTAGAGCAGAACTTCGCCATCTTGGCTTCGGAAAAGTGTTGATGCGAATTGTCATCGGCGTAGTTATCCTTGATCTTATTCTCGGTATGTTTATCCTTATTCGAATTTATATGCCAGTTTCCACATTTGAAAACACAGCTTTCGCTGCATTTGCCGAACCCGGAGCAACCGCAACCCCCGTTGGAAATGAGACACAGAGTTTAATACACAATCTTCATGCGCAAGGCTTATCAGCAGGTATTGTTGGAGAAACAACACGGCAAGATATTAATACTCCAGCCACACTTCTTAGCGTTGAAGGTGATACCATTCTTGCATTCGAATACGGAGAAGTTTCTGACGCAGCTGAAGGAGCGAGACTCCTTACTGAGCGATATGTTTCGCCAAAGAGAACAGGTGTCTGGCAAGACCGAGCTCATGTGTATGTACGCGATTCACTTGTCCTCTATTATATTGGAACAAATGAGAACATAATTTCCGCACTTGAAACATACACTGGGGTTGGAAAAGAGTAATAGAAATGAACGACAAAAAAGAGGAGCTAACGCTCCTCTTTTTTTGTTACACTAATTCGATTATGTAACCAGTTTCGCCGTTACAACAAGGCGATGATCATATGTTTTCTCCCCCGGAATCCATGTACCATCGCATGTGATGAGTTTTAGCATGGGTGTTCCAGTGTTTTTAAACACATCGTCTGTATCAGTATCCTTATACCCAAACATTTCTACTCCAGTCATCTGGTACTCAAATTGCTTTCCGCTTACATCGTTAATATAGATAGAATCCCCTACTTTTAAATCCTTCAAACGATAAAATGTGCCCGGTAGGAGAAGCGCATTATTCACGTGTCCGGCAAGAACTACGGTGCCATTTGCCCCAGGGGCGGTCCCATATTTATACCAGCTGACATGTGCAAGATTTGGTGCAGTTGCCATTGCGCCACCTTTTGTGATGCCTACAGCGTCCACCACAGCACTCACTTTAATTTTTGGTATAGAGAGCGCATAGAGACCTTTATCTTCTTTTGTAATGGGCTCTGTTTCATCTTCGTTTGGAATAGGACCAAGGTCAGTCCTAGTATTTTCTTCAGGAACTTCGGCAAGAAGCGATTCGTCGGTTGTGAATGAGAAATATTCTCCTGTTGCAGCGCCGCGCAAGGTAAAGAAGCCGACAACAAGACCGAGAATGATGAGCACTATAGCAATGATTATTTTTCGTGACATTATATTATGTTCTACACTATATACTACGATCCGAAACCCAAAACAGATGCACTATTTTCGTGCATCTGTTTAGAGGTTCTAGGGAGAAATCCCATACTACTTACTTCCCTGTAGAGAGGCGTGTAACACCAAATGTTACAAGCATGCCCGAAAGGAGGAGGAGTGCAACTGCTGTTCCGTTAGCACCGGCACCAGTATCTGGCAATGTTGGAGTTACTGTTGGTGGTACATACATTGCTGGTGAGAGACTACATGCATATCCGGTCATAACACTGTAGCCAGAAACTGTTGTACATCCTGGGAGCAAATTGTATCCGCCGACAGCTGAACCTCCGCTCACAACGTTACATGCAATACCAGTTGTTGGGCTGAAGCCTGTATTAGCTGAACAACCTGCTGATGGAAAGTATGAATTGTTGAATCCATATGTCGAGCCATTACATGGTCGGCCATCTGCTGTACTAAATCCGACAGTTGATGAACAGCCTGTTGGAAGGAGCATGCCTCCGTTTGCTGAGATTGATGATGCGCCGTTACATGGCAAGCCTGTGCTTGTATTGAACCCAGCTGTGCTTGAACATCCTACTGGAACAACGAGAGCGCCGTTACATGAGACACCACTTGATGTGCTGTACCCCACGTTTGAACTACAACCTGCAGGCAACGTCTGCGCATTCGCAGAAGGAGCAGAGTAGCCAATTGCGATAAGTGCAACTGCCAATCCAAGAGTTAGTGAAAAAATTTTTTTCATATACGTAAAATAATTACTTGATAATATATCCTTGTGGCAAGGATAGTGCGACCGTAGCGGTCTGCATATGATTACGAACCCTTGATTGGCTTTGTGACAGGAAAATGCACAGCCGCCTACTGCGACTGTGCTCTTATCAGATACAGCGAAATATATACTTACTTTTGATACAAAGAATTCCCTTTGATATATGTTGCAATTTCAACAGGAAGAAATTTTTTGTATTTATCGTCTCCGATACTAACCATATGCCGTATTTGCGTACTTGATACATCCTGCCCGATCTCTTCTAGCATCGTTATATTCAGTGTGAAAAGAAAATCTTGAGGTAATTCGTACCCAGGTCGCAGTATCACAATATATTTTTCCGTGTCTGCCACGCCCCATTCAACTAGTTTTGGATAGAGTTTCAGCATTCCATCAAGACCACATAGTTGTGTAACTTCTATATTTGACTGTGATTTTATTTTTCCCAATATTTCGCTGGTAAATTTCCCTTCCGTATCATCAAGTTCATCAGTTACGAGTTTTACTGGAATAGGTATTTTTGTTTTAAGAAATTCGATGAACAAATTTCCAAGATTTCTTCTGTCTTCATAAGAAATTGGAATTATTTTATCTTCACGCTTTCCAGATGGAATAATCCAGGCTTCATCAAAAGAATGGTTTTTAAGAGCTAATTCAAGCGCTGTAACATGTCCGTAGTGTGGAGGATTGAACGCACCGGGATAGATGAGGACTTTTTTCATATTGAAAGTATATCAGTTTCGTTGAGATTAGAAGTTAGCTCATCGAGACCGCGAGTACGAGTATCGAACATTACAGGTTCAGTACAGGTTTCCCATTTTCTCAAATGAGTACATTCTCGAAAATAAGGGAGAACCTTTTCGATTCTCGAACGCAAGCCAAGCAGTTGGCTTGCTTGGGCACGCCGTGGGGTCAGGAATAATTTTGTTTTCGTCAAAACAAAATTTTCACGACCCTGCCTCGCGGTTTCGCCTGCTGACGAAACATCGCTCCGGCTCACCCAAGTACGAAAAAACGCGAAGCAGTTCGCGTTTGTTTCGTCTTGGGTGCCCATCGAGAATCGAACTCGAATTAAAGGTTCCACAAACCTCTGTGTTGACCGTTACACCATGGGCACCATAGTCTCTCCCCTGCTTGCGCAGAAAAGCCGTTACTTTATAACAAAAAAACTCTCAAAAAGCTAACTTTTTCTACCACCAAAGCACGCCTGCCGGAGAAGAGAAATATGTTACAACGAAAATTGCCACACAGAGAAGTGCTGAAAAAATGCACCATGTGCACCACTGTTTGAGAACAAACGCCTGAATAGAAATGAGGTAGATAGAAAAGAGAAAGGCAGATGCGGAAAAGAAGAGCGCGGCACGTGCAATGGTGAGGTCAAAAATTGCAGGAAAAAATGCAACTGCGGCATGGAGAATGATGACGGTAGAGTAATAGCAGATACCGAGCACTTCTACACGACACCCACAAAAGTGAGAATAGGAACTCGAGGTCACAAAATCACAGCTCGCCCGCATCGGACAGATGAGGGGCTTCTTCTGACATTTTTTGTGATAGATAAACGCTGCGAGAGAGAGGCCGAGTGATCCAAGAACCATGAGCACGAAATCAAGAAGTATATTGTGTTCCATAATTATTTTTGAGGCTGGTTCTAAAGATGAATGTGATCTATTTTAGCTGCGAGGATAAAATCATTTTCTGTAAGTCCGCCAATCGAGTGTGTTGAGAGTACGAGCTTAACCTTATTATACCGTATATCAATATCGGGGTGGTGTCCTTCGAATTCAGCGGCATCTGCGACCATCGTCACAAAGTCCATAGCCTTATCGAAATCCTTAAAGACCATTTCTTTTACAATCGACTTTCCGTCTCGCGAGAGAGTCCATCCGGTAAGTTCCGTGAGGAGCCGTTTAACTCCTGTCGCAGGAAGCGGCTTCATATTCTTGTCCTCGCAAGGAGCACAATTCATATCTTTCAAACTCTCTTTCTTTGGCATATATATAAGACTATACCATCACTTACTTTTTTTCTGTGCTAAAGAAGCATATTGACAGGGGAATAAATATATGGTAATAAGAGTACAAAGTTCTACCTCCTTAACAAAGACCTGTCTGGGTTTTTGGATCAATTCCCCAAGCGGCTTCCGGCCTTTTTGGGAATTGATTTCAAAAACAAACTAAAAACAATTTTTAAACCAGACAACGAATAGCATATGAAAAAGTTAACTTACGCCATCTTGATAGTTATGGCCACGATCACGCTAACCAGCTGCGACGGCTGCAAAATGCCTTGGAGCGACGACGATCCTCCAACGGCAGACACGACTGCCCCAGCACCTGCATCCCCCCCGCCAGCCGCGACGCCTACCGTAACCCCTACCCCAAAAACAGAAACTGAATTATTAAAAGGTATGAGGGAGTACGATTATGGAGATGAGCTCCTCCAGTATTTACTGGAGAATCCAACCCTTAACAAGGACTCTGTGCGCTTACGGTTATGTAAAATGGATCTCATTCACCTAACCAGTTTTGATGACAATGAGACCTTTGAAGAGTACGCTGCTGTGTATCCATACGATATGTATATGGCAACAGTATTATGTAAGGTCAATTATCAAAATGAGCCGGAATTCACCAGAGTTAAGCGGTTCAATTTTGCAGTAGGGCCGACCCATGTGGACAAAGACTATTGGAATGACTGCCTAGTCACTTCCAAAATGCCCCACCATTTTTGGGTAGAGAAAAAAGATGACGACGAGTAAATTTTTTCAAAGATATCTCTGAGCCATATGAAAGGACCATATATTTTCTTTTCATATGGCTCTTTTCATTTCTACTGAATAATTAAGCAAATACCAATTATGTAAAGTTTAAGAGAGCACCACACCTCCAGCTTGCCTTTCCCCTGTACCTCGGGCATACCCCACACCAAATTCAATATATGGATCAGAAAACGAAGAGGGTAGAACATTTACCGAACACGAAGCAATGTCACTCATTGCCATACCCATATCTGGGTACAATTGATTGATTTTGCTCTTAAATATTTCCTCATTTAAGCCACAGCTTGCCATCGCCTCTTTCGTCACGAGAATATCCATTTTAGCTTCTGGGTTTGCTGCTTTAAGCTGTTTGTATTTTTTAACTACAGTCATGGTATGCGCTATAAGCATATCGCTCGATTTGTTCCCGTAAATCTGGTCCAAGACAAACGACATACCAGTTTCACCGCTAGAATCTGTTTTGGGATAAAAATATACAAGTTGATCCGCAACTGTTTGTGTATTGTTTTCTGATTTACTGCCCACGAAAAACTTTGTTGGTTCCCCAAAAGAAAGATTAGTATCATTATTAGCTCCTTTGTCTTTGCAACTCAAGCAGGCTCGGATATTCTCGATGAAAAAATTCATATCTGAACTCATTTCTGTCATAAGTACCGTCGTTGAATTTTCAGCATTAATTAGCGCCTCAAGTTCTTTAAGTTTTTCTTTCAATTGAGGGTTTCCAGTTGAGTGAGACGACTTACTTACTTTGGAAACATATTCCTTCATCTCAATAAAAGTTTTCTCAAGAATTTGCATCTTTTGACGAATCCCGTCTAGGTATTCTTTTGCGAGCTTTTTTTCTTCTTCACTAAACTTGGCTTCATTTTTTACGATTATATTTTCCAAATATGCGAGATCTTGCGATAGGGCAAGGGCTCCAGATTCTTGTTTAAAATCCTCACCGACTTTATTAAAAAGTCTCATGATCTCTTCAGTTGGGACCAAAGACTTTCTAAGTCCATCAATCTTGCCTTCCACATTTTGTTCATTAACCTTGTTAACGACATCACTGATCAAACTGTATGGTTTAATTTTGTCCTGCACAGTCCTGACGGAATTCTTATTCCATTCTGAAATTCCGTATATAGATTTCAGTTCTTCTTCGATGGCTAACTCTTCAGGGGTAAGCTCTCCGCCTTTCCCTGCCGAAACAGCAAATATCTTAGCCATTGTTCCTTGGACATTTTTCCCTTCTTTTCGTAGCAGCGTGACAATATTTTGTTCTTCATATGTTTGGTACAAGTCTGGATCAGCAAGCTCATCAATATTTCTTTTTACTATTCCAACTTTTTCATCAATAGTTGTAATATTACCGGTCATGGTGTTTGTTGTCGGTGATTGAAGAAGTAAGTTAAAAGCTTCTTCCCCTTCTGTAGAAACACCCACTGTCTCTCGGATTTTCTCAAAAACTTCTCCGCGTTTTTCTACTACTTCTTTAATAATTTTTCCTCTTGGTTCGTCAAAATACTTTTGTAAATCAACATCTTTTGAGCCCGCACGAAACTTCTCCCAGGCGCCGTCCATATGAAGAGCCATAAAAGAAGAAATTATCGTTTCTTTGCGTGTATCACGTCCGGAAACTGTTCCTATATATCGAATCGCATTCTGCAGGGTTTTGATCTTAGCCTCATTCATTTCTTCCTGTTCTTTTACAAGGCCAAAACGCGAGGCAAGGGATTCAGAAAATGACTTATTGAGCTTGGACTTCACCTCATTGAAGGTTGTGGTTCGATCTTTCCCTTCTTCGTTTAAGCTCTCCGTAATTGAACTGATTTCACTTCGAATCTTTACCAGTTCTCGAGGATCATTAACAAAGGTGTCTCTTCGTGCTTCTTTTTGAGCAATCAGA
>CAZRTW010000004.1:0-20664 GCA_964603145.1 uncultured Candidatus Saccharibacteria bacterium
CCTCCGAGATGGCTCAGAAAATAAAAGAGGGACTCGAATCTTACAGATTCTGTACAGGCTTCATGCTTGGGGCTCTCGGTTACCATCGCGGGTACTTTTCGATTTCAGTTTTGAGTACAAAACTTCAATAACGAAAAGTCTTTCGAGCACCGTCCGCAAGCCAAGCAGTTGGCTTGCTCGACTGCGCATAAAAGAAAAACACCCCGAAGGGTGTTTTTCTTTTATGCGCAGTCGACGGGGCTCGAACCCGCAACCTCCCACGTGCACGGTATCCACGGCTTTCGAAGTGGCATGGACTATATCTTCACCGTATCCGCCCTAAAGGCGAAAGTAGGTGCTTTGGTATCTAGTCTCTACGGCGCTCCTTTCACAGAAATAAACTCCTTAACGGTTATAATTTATTTCGGTTAACGAAAGGTTCCCACGGTATTCGCTTATCTTAAAAGACTTAGCCTTCACCGTTATCCCAAAGAGTTTCAAACTGCCTTTCAGCAGTAAGCTGCACAATCTACAGGCGGGTGCTCTAACCAGTTGAGCTACGACTGCATTTTCTTATATTTCTCAAATACTTGCTTCTTTCTGGTTAAGAGAAGCATATTCGACGAAACATGGCTATTATACATAAAATCACACAATTTCAAACTGCCACGAACACTGTAGCGTAAACACCAGCATTCTTTGCCTTTACGCTTTGAGATACTTCCAAGGCAAGAAAGGTTCACAAACAAAACCGATTGAAGTTGTAATAGAAACTTTTTTGAGCCTGAAGTAAAAACCGTGGAAAGAACATACGTTCTTGTTTTCCTTTCCTTGTGTACCTCTCCGCACCAAACATTGCCATCCCCGTCAAAATATCCACGAACAAAATCTGAAACATATTTTTGGGGAACACTAGGTATTGAAAGACTCTTAGTTTTATTGTTAGTAAAACCAAGTAGGCGAAGATCGTCGCACATTTCAAAACTTCCAATTTGGAGACGATATAATGGTTTATGTGTTTTTTTCTTTTGTATTCTTACGCTTATTTTATGCTCTGAGCCCATAACATATTTAATTTTTTCAAGTAAGTCTCCGTCGGTGACTTCAATAGACCAGAACTGTCCTCCTCTTTTATTTTTATTCATATTCCCGTCGGCAGAAAAGAAGCCTAGAACATATGCCATTTCAGGGGTCCATTTTTTAAAAAAATCTTTGTTTATTTTCTTTGGAATTGGCACCCTTCTAGTATACTATGTGACAGGATATTTTACTAACCACATACCAAACAAAAAACTCCGCAAATGCGGAATTTTTTGTTTGGTATGTGTCGGCGGGGGGAATTGAACCTCCGACCTTGGCTTTATGAATGCCATGCTCTAACCAACTGAGCTACGCCGACATATTCAGTTATGCGCCCAATGTTGCGGGGTCCGGAATCGAACCGGAGTCTCAAGGTTATGCATACCACTACAGTTTTCACTGCGCAATTTTTGTGGTCTGGACTATGCCTTCATCCTTTGCAAAGCAAAGGAGTCTGCCGTCTAGTCTCTACACCTTCCTTAGTTTGCACTAAGGCTTGGCTCGGCGTTGTCATCTTTTTACAGGAAGATTTCACCGAATTTGACAGATATTTCCACAAGCCGTTACCAGCAAGTGAGCCCTATTGAGCCTTACGAGATACCACTTCTCTACCCCGCGTGTAATAAAATGGCCAAAACCAAATTAAAATGCGTCGAATTGACGCTTTTGCATTGTACTAAAAAAAGCCCAAAAAGCAACCGCGAACTGGTTTTAGAGGAATCCCAGCTCCCGAAACACAACCTCGTAGAGCTGAATAGCTCGTCGTGCTTCATGCTGACTGATATGAAACTCACTTCCCTCGTGTGCAATGCGGTTACGGACCAAATGCGCTTCCCATGCAGCTTGAATACTACCCAAATCTCCCGGGGAAATATTTTTGAGCTTTTCACCGATTCCCATACCAGGCAAATCGCGAGCATCAAGGAGCCCTTCGAGAATACTGTCGGCTTCAATGATCGCAAGGCGCCAATCGGAAGAATTTGCCGAATTCACGAGATCCTGAACATGCAACCAGCGTGGATTCTTCCCTACCGTATCTCTCTCGTTCTTACGCGCTGCTGCCTCGGCGCATCCATGTTTGATGTGAGATTTTTCATCTATCCAGATTTCAATCATGCGCACAAGACAGAAGATAATGAGTGTTATGCCAAAGAGTGTGAGGACATGAGAAACAAAATAGACACCGGAGCCCGCATGCGAACCTTTGATCCACTGAAAAAAGTGTAGAACCTTATTGAAAAAATACTCGACATTAAGAAAGGTCGGTTCAAAAAGCGGTTTGTTTATTATATTTTGGCCGAGTACGTTTGGCTCCATTAAAGAAGTCGAAAGTTAAAAGCTTAAAGTCGAAAGTCCGACCAAAACTCAAAACGCAGACTTATTATATTATAGTATGCCTTCGATTTGCTTACCAACTGCAAACAGACGATCGTCCTCCCAAAGTGGCGCCGTGATCTGTACAGCCGTAGGAAGTCCGCTCTTTGTCTTAGCAAGCGGAATAGCAATAGACGGAGAACCAGAGAGGTTTGCCGGCGCAGAGAACACATCGGCAAGATACATCGCAACAGGATCAGTCATTTTCTCTCCGAGCTTAAATGGAAGCATCGGTGCTACCGGAGTCACCACGAAGTCATACTTTTGAAATGTCTGATTAAGCTCTTTGGTGATCTCATCGCGGAGAGCGATTGCCTTGTTGTAATAGGCATCATAGTGTCCGTGAGAGAGAATGTAAGTACCGAGGAGAATACGACGGCGTGCTTCGCGACCAAATCCGTAGCCGCGAGTCTTCATATAAAAGTCTTGGAGGTTATCCGCTTTTGCGTGATAGCCGTAACGTACGCCGTCGAGACGCTCGAGGTTTGTCGAAACTTCTGCCGGCATGACGATGTAATACACGGCGAGAGAGTACGGGAGCATTTTAAAATCAACCGTATCTACTTCGTAGCCAAGTTTTTTGAAAGTCTCAAGCGAAGAGAGAAAGGTTTCATGGAGTTCTTTATCAATACCGTCCCCTTTCATACATTCGATCGGCACAGCAATCTTCTTCATTTCGGCGCGTGGCACCGCCTTGCGCTTCTCCATCGGCACACATGTTGCATCAAGCGGATCATAGGCAGAGATAGCTTTGTGAATTATTTCCGCATCAGCAACAGTTTTTGCGAGCGGTCCGATCTGATCAAGCGAGTTCCCCATGGCGATGAGACCATTTCGAGAGACAGATCCATATGTTGGTTTAAATCCAACGAGTCCACAGAACGCTGCTGGTTGGCGAATCGAGCCGCAGGTTTCTGAACCAAGAGCAACAAGTGCGCCGTCCATCGCAACCGCAGCAGCAGAGCCTCCGGATGATCCCCCTGGTACGCGTTCGCGATCAAGCGGATTGCGAGTCACACCATATGCAGATGTTTGCGTAGAAGAACCCATGGCAAATTCATCCATGTTCGTGCGTCCAAGAAAAACTGCATTCTGTTTCAAAAGATTTTCAATCGGCACACCCTGATATGTTCCAACATAGTCTTCCAAAATTTTTGAACCAGCGCTTGAGCGACGGCCCTTTACAAGCATGTTGTCCTTAACTGCAATTGGAATACCGGTAAGAAGCGTTGCATTGCCATTTTTGAATCGCTCTTGTGCACGAGCGGCTTGTTCCATAACATCGTCATACACTTCAAGGTATGCATTGATGTCAGAGTTTTTTTCTTTGATAACAGTGAGGTACGCGTTGCACAAATCGGCAACGGAGTATTCGCCGCTCTTTAGCGCCTCATGCGCTTTTTCAATTGAGAGAGTTTTAGTATCGATCATATTAGAGAATTTTCTTAACCTTAACGAAATTGTCTTGGCTGTCGACGACCTGTTCGAGAAGAAGCTGTGTGTAAATTCCTGTTTCTGTCGTAACCACATCTTCGCGGACAATATTGTGATGCGTTGGAGCCTGGTCATTGTGGCTCGGAATTTGAGCTGTCGTTACCTGATCGATATACGTCAAAATCGCCTGAAGGTCATGCAGAAGAGCTTCCTGCTCTTCCTGTGACACCTCCATGCGAGCGAGCATTGTGAGATAATTGACGTCTTTTATTTCCATACGAGCCCTAGTATACAGGATATTTTGGAGATTACGATCCTTGACTTTTTAGTATAAAAGTGCTATAATATTAGTTAATCTGTGTGAACTCTTTGAAATCCGTTTTGGATGGTTTTTGGATTGTTCCCTTTTGGGGCTTACGGCTCTAAACGGGAATAATCCAAATTAACTTAACGTATAAATTAACCATCTTAAACAACCATTATTTATGAATTTCTGGATCTTAAACACAGGCGGAACATTAGGCATGATTCATGACATGCAGCAGGAAGGCCATCCATTGGTACCTGCAAAATCAGCGGCACAACTTATGGAAGGCATTTCGTTGCCGGAAGAAGTTACAGTAGAGCTTTGTGACTTTCCTAAAAGGCAAGACTCTACTAACGTAAGCCATGCTGACCGTGTAGTCATGGGACAAATGATAGAAGAGGTCTATTTAAAATATGACGCCTTTATATTATTCCATGGTACTGACAGTCTTGCTGAAACAACATCTTTCCTTGCAATGATGTTCAAGACATCCTTGCAGAAGCCGTTGTTTGTTATTGGGGCGCAGATGACAAAGGATGAACCCGGTTCAGAGGTGAAGATGCAAATCGAAAACACCTTGCGAGCAGTGAAGGCCTTTGTTAGGAGAGAAATTGTAGGGGTTTATAATCTTTGTGTAACCGACGTGCTTTCAGGCGCGCGGCTCGCAAAGAAAAATGAATCTGACTATAATGCTTTTCACACGCCTGGCATGCATCCGGTTGCGAAAGCTTACCCGAATGTGATGCTCTTCAATGGGTTCCGGACAATGGATGCTAAAACTTTTGTTCAAGGGCTTCGTCTTGATACGAAGTTCGAAAAACAGGTTGCGGCAATCCGCGTCTCCGTTGACACGCCACCATGGGTATTAGCCGACCTTGTAGCAAGTAAACGTATAAAAGGCGTGATACTTCAATGCAAAGGTGCCGGCCAAATATCTGATGTGGAGTGGGAGGATGGTGACAGGAAATATTCCTGGATTGATGCTATTAAATGGGCGACAGCTGCTGGCATCCATGTCGGCATAATATCCCCTTTTGAAGATGGACGTGTGAATCTTGACCGCTATGAACTGGGTAAAAAAGTAAGAGAGGCCGGTGGAATCGGACTTTCAAGCTTAACCCCTGACATGGGCGATGTTAAGTTTCGCATGGCCATTGCTATGCATCCGGATAATCCGGGCATGATCCAGAAATTTATTGAAACCAATATAGTTGGCGAATTACTCCCCGGCTATGAGGCTATATAAATAATGGAATGTGTGAATAAATCTTTGAGCCATAGACTGAGACATAACTCGTTTATGGCTCTTTCTATTTTTACTTAAGCAAATCGAGCAATTCTTTTTCAGAAATAATCGAAACACCGAGCTTTTGAGCATCGTCGTATTTTGATCCCGCGGATTCCCCTGCTACAACAAAGTCGGTGTTTTTTGAGACTGATCCAGAAACTTTTCCGCCTGCGGTGATAATTTTTGCTTTGGCTTCATCGCGAGAAAGTGTTGGAAATGTTCCGGTAAGCACAAAAACTTTTCCTGAAAGTTTTTGTGCTCCTTTGTTCTTTGTTTCTTGATTCTTGATCTTTACTTGCGCGATAAGATCGTGCACTACTTTCTGATTGTGCTTGTCGTCAAAGTATTCTGTAACTGATGCGGCGACGCGCGGACCGACACCATTCATAGCTTCGAGATCGGAGCGCGTCGCGGTCATAAGCTTTTCAATTTTTCCAAAATGATTAGCAAGATCGCGGGCTGTTTCCTCCCCCACTTCCGGAATAGAGAGACCTACTATGAAGCGATCAAGCGGTTGAGTACGAGCTTTTTCAATTGCCGCTAACAAATTATCTGCCGATTTTTCTCCCATGCGCGGAAGCTCAAGAAGATCGCCTTTTTGCAGAGTAAAAATGTCTGCTCGGCCGGCAATCAATCCTGCATCGACGAGGAGGTCGAGATTCTTTGGGCCTAAATGCTCAATATCATACGCATGCTTGCTAGTGAAGTGGTAGAGCGTGCGACGGTCTTTCGCTGGGCAACGAACATTACCACAGTAGAGCGCAGCGGATTTTTCTTCTCCCTTCGTGCCCACTGTTTTCTTTTCAAGCGGCGTTGTGCAAACCGGACACTTCGTTGGCATAACAAATGGCTTAGAATTCTTTGCACGCATTTCCGTGAGCACTTTTACGATGTCCGGAATAACATCCCCTGCCTTTTGGAGAATGACGGTATCATCCACGCGCACATCAAGTCGTCTGATTTCATCCTCGTTATGGAGTGTTGCGCGAGAAACTGTGGAACCATAGACAAACACGGGCTTTAGGTGAGCAACAGGCGTGATCACACCCGTGCGACCAACTTGAAAGGAAATATCTTCAATGACCGTCGTCACTTGTTCAGCTGGAAACTTGAGGGCAATTCCCCATCGTGGGGCTTTTCCTGTATAACCAAGGGCTTCTTGGTATTCCTGTTCATTAACTTTCACAACAACGCCATCAATCAGATAATCTTCTTTTTCTTTTTTGTGAAGCCACGATTTCCAGTACGCAATAACTTCATCCATACTCTTGCAGTGCTTAAAATGCGGGTTTACACGAAAGCCGAGTTTCCGAAGCAACTTTAATTCTTCCGCTTGGCTCTCGGGTAAATCTATCGTGCCACCTGAAATATCGTAGACAAATGTTGAGAGCTTACGCTCTGCGACAATACGCGGATCGAGTTGGCGAATGGTGCCCGCAGTTACATTTCGCGGATTAGCAAAAGCCTCTTCCCCTTTTTTCTTTTGTGCGATGTTTAGTTTTTCAAACTGCGATTTTGGCATATACGCCTCACCTTCTGCCACCATGGAAACTTTTTCAGAAAGTACCAACGGTACAGCTTCAATTGTTTTTACATTTTCTGTGACATCTTCTCCGACTGTTCCGTCCCCTCGCGTTGCCGCCGTTACCAAGCGACCATTCTCATATATGAATACAATTTTGAGACCATCAATTTTAAGTTCGGCGGTGTAGGTCGGCGCTATAGTCCCTTGTGGCTTTCCGAATTTGTCCGCCAGCATACGCTTCATGCGCGCATCAAAATCGCGCATGTCTTCTTCGGTAAAGGCATCATTAAATGACCATTGCGGAACGGTGTGTCGAATTTTCTTAAATCCAGGTAATGGTGCGCCTGCCACACGCTGGCTTGGAGAGTCTGGAGTGATTAAGTCTGGAAACTTTGTCTCAATATCAACAAGTTCTTTTTTAAGGGAGTCGAGGGCCTCATCAGAAATAAGAGACTCGTTGAGGACGTGGTAATGATAGCGGTATTTTTCGATAGTCGTTCGGAGTTTTTCCAATCGCTTCTTAGCTTCTTCACGGGTCATGGAATGAGTATACCCGCACATATACATTTCTGAAAGTATGTGGCGGGTATAGCAAAAAAGCCCCGCGGCAGTCGCCGCGGGGCTTTTTGTCCTACTAGCTAGGTTCGAGAGTGACTTGCAACACGCGAGATACAAGGTTTGCGGGAGTACCTCCAGTGAGTGGCAAACACTGTAGTGCACCGGGGGCTGTAATCTTGGTATTGTATCCACGGGCCGTGATTACGGTGTAGTACATTGTAGCCCCACTAACAATCCATGGTGTTGTGCCAGTCATAGGATCGGGAGCCATATAGGTGAATTTATCCACACTCACATCTACACACTGCGCCCCGAGGTCGAGAGCAAAATGAGACACACCACCAACAAAAACTCGTCCGGAAATATTAAGCGGGTTTTGCCCATTACAGGTATACGGATGCGTAGCGTCTGGGATTGCGTGCGGAGTAATTGATGCAAACATATTGTGGTCTACGCGATGGAGATAGAGTCCGCATTCAAGACCAGTATCAGCGGCAAAAAAGGCAAGGTTTGAATCACGCGCTTCCATCGCAAAGACTAGCTCTTTGTAGGCGATATTTTGAATACCGAGCGCCACCATCAAAAGAACGCTTGTGAGTAGCACAACAAAAAGAAGTGCGACACCGCGCTCACTTTTAATTTTTTTGCTTCTTGGTCGTAGAAATATCATATATTTATTCATACCAATCATATTGATTCTCGCTCACTGAGAGCGTGCGGATGTTTGTTCCTTCATTCCAGCTTACTGTCACAGTAACTTTTACTTCATCAGCATACGCTGCCGGTGTCGTCATCGGGATAGCTTCTATTACGATACCACGGCTAAATGGCGATGGCTGGAGTGGTCCGCCAGAACCCAAAAGATTATCGTTTAAGTAGTACCCACTATAGAGATGGCTCGCGAGAGTATTGTAATAGAGCGGACAGAGGGCTCCGGTCGGACAAATCTTAATGTTGCCTCGGATTGGAAAGCCGCCTTCTGGCACAGATGGATCAACATTGCGTACGTCAATATCACACGCATGTACCGTAGAACATTTGGTAAATATATCTGAAGTATTATTTGCGTATTTCGTCTGCCACAAAATACGTGAGCCAGCTGTTGGCAGCACTCCTTCACCAAGAATTGTAGTATCACGAAGTGCGCGAGCAAGTTCGATGCCTTCATCAGCGAGATACTTTGCGATCACTCTGTTTTTAGCAGCTGTTGTTGATACCCCACCTTGAACCGCGACAGTAATCACTCCGGTAATAGCAATTGAAAAGATCGCAAGCGAAATGAGCACCTCAACAAGGGTGAACCCTCGTGAGTGGTTTTTGTTGGTTGTTTTTTGGTTTTTGATCCTTGTTCCTTGTTTCATATTTTATAGTGGGTCGAGCGCACGAAGCACAACACTTGTTTGAAGTGCAAACGGAGTAACGACTCCATCTGTCGTGATATTTCCTGCAATACGAATAACGACTGTCGGCTGGGCATGATCTTCTACTGGATCGCCACCCGGCCACTCGGAGCCTCGGACAAGAAATCCTGATCTTTCAAAATCAATTACTACCTCAGGTGGAGTGATTACTTGCGCTGTCGTCATATCATCCCCTTTTTGTTTAATGATAACGCCTGGTGAGGCCGAGAGTGGTGTAGTAAATACATACGTAATGTATCCCCCAACCGGAGACGCGCCTCCTGTGTGCGTCACTCCATTAAATACAATTTTATTCGATCCGACAGGACAACTCTGGCGAAGAACTTCCGTCGAGGGGAAGCGCCATATTCCGGTCGGCGTCATACTACCGTCTGAATTCATTACTCCATCAGACGGAAGCACACAGCGAATATTCGTACCGAGACGAATATTGCGAGTCATATCCTCTATGACAAAACTAAGACTATCCATAACTGTACGTACCGCCTCGCTTTGGCGATGTTGTGCCATTGCGGAGAGCACTGCCTGCATACCCATCGTCACCAAGACAGAAAAAATACTCATGGCGACCATAACCTCAACGAGTGTAAACCCTCGCGAGTATTTAGTATACGGTATACGGTATACGGTATGTCGGTTATTTTGTTTTTGTGATTTTCTTTGCATTGTATTTATACTAGATACTGTATACCAAATACTGAATACTAACTCCTAGCATCCGCCTCCACCTGAGTATGCACATGCGGTCGAACCACTATAGACACGCACTTCTCCGAGACCAGTCACCACAATTGTTTTTTTCATGGTCGGCCGTGCTGTTGAGCCCAATTCAATGTACACATTTTGTACCGGTGGATAGCAGGTACCAGAAGAAAGGCAGAGTGTGATCATTGCATCAGGGAATGGACGGGTAAATGTAACGCTTGCCGTGCTTCCTGCTGGGAGTGATGTATATGGGCTTCCAAACGGCGCATAACTAATGAGTGCGACATACTCTCCGTTTGTCATTCTGGTTTTTGAAATACATTCACTTCCAGTCGCGCCACAACTTGGCGTTGTGTCATATTTCCCGTTATACGTTGTCACAGTGGGAATGTCGTTGAAATAGGTAAACTCCTGTGTGGCTGGTGTCGGTGTTGTTCCGCTTGTAAATGTCACACCGACGCGAGGTGGAAAAGGAGAGAGCGTGGAAAGAGAGAGTTTTCCGGAAATTGCCGCCTTTTGCGCAGAGACGAGATGGAGCGCCACATCCTGAGCAAGGTTGTCGAATGATGTCTGGACGCCGTAATCTCGAAATCCGAAAAGCGTAATGGAAGTCATAATTCCAAAGATTGCGATCACAAACATGAGTTCGAGAATTGTAAAACCTTTTTCCGAGCGTGCGAAAATTGTTCCTTGTTTCTTGTTCTTTGTTCTGTGTCGCATCATATATTATGAAAAAAGCGTCGAAAGAAATTGTGAGAGCGTAGCAAAATCAATATTGCCGACGACGGTAATTACCGTACCGAGAGCCAGAAATGGTCCGAATGGAACGGCCGTTGTGAGAGTGATTTTTTTTGTGCCACTCGCAATCTTGCCAATAAGAAGAAGAACGATACTGATGAGCGCTCCCACCCAGAACGAAATAAGAATTGCGGCGGCACCAGAAGAGAGCCCGAGCAAAAATCCGATACCGATCATAAGCTTTGCGTCACCGAGCCCCATCCACTTCCCCTTTGAAAGAAGCCAAATAAGAGAGAACGGCGCAGGGAGAATAATACCGGCGAGAAACTGTGTGAGATTTGGAATATGAAGGATTATTGCATCGCCTTGAATAAAGAACATGCCAATAAAGGCGATGGAGGCAAAAAGAATTGTGAGTTGATCGGGCAGAACATTGTGTTTGATGTCGTAGACGGAGAGAACGATAAGAATAGAAAATAAAATCGCGTAGTATGCGAATAAAACTGCAAAGAGAAGTGGCGAACCAAAAATAAGGTAGCCGAGACGGTAGTAGAGCGCCACAAAGACAAAACCGGTGAGAGCTTCTACAAGCGGATACTGCCAAGAAATTTTTGTACGACAGCCACCGCATTTACCACGCTGGGTAAGGAAACTGCCAAGTGGCACGAGCTCAAACCATGAGAGCGTTTTACCGCAGGTAAAACACATAGAACGGCCACCGAGTGTGCGTCCGCTTCGATATCGAAGGGAAACAACATTCAAAAAACTACCAATGATGGTTCCAAAAAAGAACACGATGATGCTAGTTACTGTTTCAAGCATGTGTTTTTATATTGTAGCACAGAGCGAACTTGGACTAAACAAAAAAACCGCCCTAGGGCGGTTTTTTTGTTTAGCACATGCGATTAGTTACAAACAGTAGCACCAGTTGCAATTGGAGCAGGAGTTGCGCCAATCATAGCTGTATTTGTGTACTTGTTTGTACTTGTAGTTCCATAGTAATCCTTTGCTGCACCTGTAGAGTCAACACAGAATGCAGTTGTACCAGAAGTAGCCCAAGCAACAGCCCATGCTGCACCTGCTGCTGGAGTGCCAGTTGCAGATCCACAAGCACTGTTTGCTGCTGTAGGAGTACCTGGGAACATTCCACCGAGTCCATTTGCACCTGCAGTTGTCTCAAAGAGAGTACCCGCAGTTGGAGCTGTAGGACATGCCGCTGTTGTTACCGGTGCACCTGAACCAGTTGATGGAACCCAGAGGTTAGCCTGAGCGCGCATACCTGAGAGCTGAGCCTGTGTCTTTGCATCACCAGCCTTTGTTCGAGCGTTACCAAGAGACGTGATAACGATTGTTGCCAAGATACCGATGATCGCGATAACGACCAAGAGTTCGATAAGTGTAAAACCTTTTTGTGTATTTCGCATAATTGCTAAAACTAATTAATAATTACATCTTTTGCTGGGGCACATACTCCCCAGACAGAAACGACTATTCACTTTGTAATAGAGTCATTATACCACCCTAGCCCCTCTCGAAGTGGCAATATGGGTTGTGGAAAACAAATACCCCGCAAAACCGAAGGTTTTGCGGGGTATTTATAGTTTTTAGTGAACTGCAGAAGAAATGTTGTAGATCGGAATAAGAACGGATGCCACCAAGAGACCGACCACGAGACCGAGGCCCACGATCATGGCTGGTTCAATGAGACTCATGAGTGTATCAACAGCATCGTTCACTTCGCGTTGATAGAAAGCAGAAAGAGTCTTAAGAATATTAGACACTCCTCCTGTTTCTTCACCCACTTTGATCATCTGGATCATGATAACTGGAATGTGACCCTTGTTGTTCTTTGCGAGTGCATCAGAAAATGAAGAACCGGCCTTAACGTCTTCGGCCGCTTGGGCGAGGATACTTTCATACGCCTTTGATCCCACAATTTTTGAGGTGATTTCAATTGATCGCACGATGGAAATACCAGAAGAGAGCATGGTCGACATGTTATCCGCAATACGTGTGAGGTACAGCTTGGTGAAGACGACACCAATAACCGGCATAGAGAGCTTGAGCGTATCCAAGTAGTTCTTTCCGGCAGGAGTTTTGGTAAGACGCCAGACATACATACCAGCAATAACGAGGAAGATGAGAATGAAAATACCGTAATTGACCAACAGATCTGAAATACCGATAACGATTCGAGTGTACATCGGAATTTCCTGCCCGGAAGATTCAATGATCACGGAGAGTTGTGGAATAACGAACACGAACATCATGACCATCACGAGAACTGCCACACCGATGACGAACGACGGATAGATCATGGCATTCTTGGTCTTTGAAGTGAGTGCGTATTGGCGATCGAGATACTCGGCGAGATATGCGAATACCTGATTGAGTTTTCCGGATTCTTCACCAGCCTTAACCATGTTCACATAGAAGTCAGAAAAGACATCTGGGTGTTTGCCGAGAGCAGTTGAGATCGGCGCACCAGCCTGAACATCATCTACGACAGTGTTGAGCTTACGCTTCAAGAGCGGATTTTCTGCATTTTGAGCAAGGAGTGTGAACGCCTTGAGCGCTGACACTTGCGCGTCAAAGAGCGTGGAAATTTGACGCGAGAGAATAACAACGTCCTTAACCGGGATACTCTCAAAAAAAGACATCTGGAAGATTGATTTCTCTTCCTCACCTTTGATTGAAACAACGATAAAGCCACGACGCTGGAGCGCTGCGATGGCAAGGTCCTTATTGGTCGCATCAATTGTACCTTCTTTCTTTTCTCCTGTATTCGTTACAGCTTTGTAATTAAAAATCATAGTTTAAAAATAGTTAGAGAATCTGACCAAGCCCTTTTGGATTCATAGAATAGAGATATGCGCTCTCCATAGTAATCTCCCCTGCACGGACGAGATCAAGGAGAGAACGGTTCATATCCATCATCCCCTGCTCTGTTCCTGTTTCAATAACAACATCAATTTCATGGGTTCGCTTCTCACGGATAAGATTCCCCACTGCATTGTTATTGATGAGAAGTTCGTATGCCGGTACGAGGCCACCAGTAATTCGAGGAATGAGGCGCTGAGAGAAAATACCAAGAAGGGATTCGGCTAGTTGAGCTCGAATCTGATCTTGTTGATCACCGGGAAATGAGTCGATAATACGATCAATTGTCTGAGCTGCATTGTTCGTGTGAAGTGTTGAAAGAACAAGGTGGCCTGTCTCCGCGGCAGTCACGGCTGTTGCGATTGTTTCTGGAGAGCGCATTTCGCCGATCATGATTACGTTCACATCTTCACGGAAAATAGAGCGAAGTCCGGTTGGAAAATCTTTTGTGTCGATTCCAATTTCGCGCTGATCGATAATTGAGTGCTTCTCTTCAAAAATATATTCAATAGGATCTTCAATAGTAAGAATATGTTCAGCTCGTTCAGTGTTGATTGCATCAACCATGGCTGAGAGCGTTGTAGACTTCCCTTGTCCGACGGGACCAACCACTAAAAAGAATCCTTGTTTTTTGCGAGTAAAATCAACGAGAGCCTGCGGGAGTTTGAGTTCTTCCATCGTGCGTACTTTTGGGATAAGACGAAGAGCAACACCGATTGCCCCTTTATGGAAGAATGCATTCCCACGCAAACGCGCTGCGCCATTTCGGTGGTCGTATGAAAAATCTATCTCCTGTTCCTTGAGGAAAAGATCGAGACGAGACTTGTCGAGAATCGATCCCAAAATTTCCATCATCTGGTCTTGCGTAAGCGGTGCCTGATTGGCAAGCGGTACTAATTGCGTTGCGACACGGATGCTTGGCATACGGCCAGCAGAAATGTGAAGATCAGAGCCACCTTCTTTGATGACGATATCAACGAGCGATTCGATGAGTGCTTTGGAATCCATGCTAATTATTTTTGTTTAGAAATAATATCCGTAACTTGTGTAATAACTTCTGCTGGAGTAGTTGAGGCCTTTACGATGTACCCTACTGCGCCGAGATCTTTTGCGCGCTTGATGTCAGCCTCCTGTCCGCGGTTTGAAAGCACGATGTGAATAGCATTCGGCGCGAGATTTTCCGCCTTCATTTTTTCAAGAAATTCAAAACCATCCACTACGGGCATAACAATATCAAGAAGAATGATGTCGGGAACAAATGCACCAGTGCGGAGCTTTTCAAGTGCAGGAAGCGCGCCAAGTGCTGTTGTTACATCGTATCCACCCTGTGAGAATTTGAGGGCATACATATCAAGGAGAAATGAATCGTCGTCAACGATAAAAATTTTTTTCTTTGGCATAGATTATTATTCTGTTATTCGGAATAAGCCCTTTTAGTATACCATCTTCCACTATGTCGGTTCTACCCATTAATGTGCAAAAGAGGCACTTTAAGAATGCAGGAGTAGATGCAGTTCAAGCTGAAAAGCGAACACTTGGAGCTTTTCAGGACCTTGAGTATTCCGTACTCGGAAAGCGAAAGGTGTACAGCTCCTGTAAGGAGGCGAGCGAGGCTAACTTGTCTTACAAATTGTAGATTTCCTGGAACGGTATCTCGCCTTGTATACATTTCAAAATTGCATTCTCCTTCATCGTAAGGAAGCCCTTACTGCGCACAAGGTTGTAAATATCAACGTCTGTCGGCTTTTTAAGAATAAGGGCCTGAAGATCCTTATCTGTTTCGTACATTTCAAAGACTGCCACACGGCCTCGAGTTCCAGAAGGACACTCTGCGGACGGAACGGCTTGGGTGAAATCACCTTGCGGAAGTTTTGTTGAAAATTCTGGTGGTAAATCGGCAAAACTCTGAGCTGCCATTTGTCGGAGCGCTTCCTGATCATCTGCAATTTTACGGGATGATGGACAAGTAATACGCGCAAGACGCTGGGCAATACAGAGAATAAGCACCGGCGCGATTAGGTATGGATCAATACCCATGTCGACAAGTCGAGGGACAACACCTGCTGCATTGTTGGTGTGGAGTGTTGAGAGCACTAAGTGACCGGTGAGAGCTGCTTGAATAGCGAGCTCCGCTGTTTCCGCATCACGGATTTCTCCCACCATGATAATGTCCGGGTCCTGACGAAGAATTGAGCGAAGTCCGGATGCAAATGTGTAGCCGATTTCCGGCATAACCTGCGACTGGTTAATATCTGGAATGTGATATTCCACCGGATCTTCAAGCGACACAATATTTTCTTTCTCGCGATCAAGTTCGTTCATGACCGAGTAAATCGTTGTAGATTTACCGGAACCAGTCGGACCAGTGACAAGAATAAGTCCATACGGCTTGTCGAGCGCACGCTTGATCATGGCAAGGTGCTCTTGCGAGAGCCCCACCTCTGCAAGCGTCTTTACGCCTTTGTCTGCGTCGAGAATACGCATCACGATTTTTTCTCCATAGTACGAAGGCATTGAAGAAACACGGAAGTCGATCTTTCGCGTGTTGATAGTTGCAGAGAATCCCCCGTCTTGAGGTTTTCGCTTTTCGTCGAGGCGGAGTTTGGATAAAATTTTAATACGGGCGATCACGCCAGCATACACAGAGAGCGGAAGTACGAGCGATGTATGAAGCACGCCGTCCACACGGAAGCGCACCTTTACTTTGTCTCCAGTGTTTTCAATATGGATATCGGATGCATTTCCCTCAACTGCATTATTGAGAATAACGGCCACGATTTTAATGATCGGTGCTTCTTCAACGATGCGCTCTTCTTCTCCGGGTTTTAGTTTATCCTGCGGTTTCTCATCAATTGCCACGTCGCCATCCCCTACTTTAGCAATTTCCGTATCGAGCTCGGAGAGAGCCTGATCAACCTGCCCCGTCATTCCATGATAATTACCAAGAATTATTTTAAAAATTCTTTCGGAAATTACATAGAGTTTAAACGGCATGCCGCCATGTGAATCCATGACGAACTGGAGCGCGTCACTCGACTGTGTATTTTCAGGATTGGTTATGCCGACGAGAAGTACTCCCTCTTCAATACCAATTGGCGCAAAGCGATATCGTATAGCCGCATCTTCCGGAATGTATTTAAGGATTTCTCCGCGAATAGTTTTCGGATCAACCGGACGAGTTGGAATATTGTAGTACGCACTCTTTTCTCCAAGGAGCGTATTTTCCGGTACGCCATGTTCAATAAGCGAATCCTCAAGATTGCCCTCATATTTTTCATTCGCGATGCGCAGAATATCACCAACTTGATTTTCTGCAACCAGTCCGCGTTGTACTAAGTGTTCGATGAACGTCATCCGCTAGAATTATACAATATAAAAAACAAAACGCCTCAAGAATATGAGGCATTTTGTGTAAAAAGTTCAAATGTATTACGGTGTAGTCTTCTTTGGAGGCGTCTGTTGCGTACCACCCTCTGCTGTTTTCCATGTAATTAAATTCCCAGCAACAACTACTCCCCCGATTGAAGCTGCAGCTTTTACATAGTAAGTCGTGTTTGGTTCAAGTCCGGTAATTGCTTCACTGAATGCTCCAGGATTGTCCTGTTGTTTAGGCGTAGTAGATGTTCCAAGCGCATTTGTCTTTCCATATTCAAACCAACGAGTAATTCCAGGACCTCCGAGCGCGAGAGCACCGTTTAGAGTACTGCCTGTCGTTGTAATTGAAGAAGTACTGCTTGTAGAAACTTGGGTTGAGACTGCTGCCCCATCAACTCCAAGAAGTGCGAAAGGATTTGGTCGTCCCGGATTGGTGTCAGGTGGAATAGGACGATTGAAATCTTGAAGAATAGTGAAACCTTTGCTTGTGAAAATTCTATCGTCGAGCTTGATTGATTCAACACTAAGGAGCAAGGCGAGAAAGTCTTGTCCAATAGTACCCATGTCGGCAGCTTTGCTCTTCTCCGATGTGGCAATTTCACCGCTTTGTACTGTTCCATCAGCGGTTGTCGTCTGAAGACCGGTCGCTGAAGTATTCGCATCCTTTTTTATGAAATACACATACCCGCCGTAGCCGAGGCCACCCAAGACTGCGATTATGACGATGATTTTAATAAATGATTTCATTGTAGAAATGATTAATTCTTGAGCCAGTAGGTCGACAATTTAACAGTGTACGTTATGGTTTTCTTGTTGAGATCCTCAGGTGCTGAAAACTCAACTGACTGAATATCAGTGAGACGGAGGTTTGATTCCACATCCTTCATGAAACTCATAAAGCTTTCATACGTAGCAGTCGTCGTGAATTCAAGATTGAATGTTCCATAGCCAGCTGTTGCAGCCGCTACTGTCCCTGGAGTTGCAGCAGAGAGAGCTGAGACAGTGGATGTCGGTGTGGCAGCTTGGGCTGCATCAAATTTGATTGTGTCTAGCGAGATACCATAGCTCTGCGCCATCTGCTGAAGATCAATAATGAAACGAATGTTATCAGCATTGTCCGGAAGAAGTTTTTGAAGGCGAGCAAGCGAATCTGCCGGAATGTTTCGATATTTAGTGCCGAGAGCATCACGCTGTTCCTGCAATTTCTTAGAGTTTGTAAGGGCAGTATCGAGTCGTGTTGTTGTTGCCTGAAGCTCCTTCACTTCCTGATATGCAGGATTAGTGAACATCATGAATGATGCCACAGAGATAACGACAAGAATGATTGGTACGATAAATCTCATAGTATGTTAGTGCGGAGCAACTGGTTGTGCGAATAAGTTCTGAAGAACCTGTGCCTGCGTATCAGCGCTGACATCGGATCCAGAAGACTGCCGACCCTGTCCTGTTTGTTGTGAGCCACCTGTTGTTGTTCCTCCTGTAGTTGTACCTTGTGCCGCTCCCCCTGTCGTACCAGAAGTAACTGGAGAAGTTGGTGTGTTATTTGATGAAGTTTCTTCTCCTGCCTGCACATTTCCTGCTTGCTGTGTAAGTTGATTGAGATGATTTACATATCGAACAAGGCTCGCATCAATCGTGAACGAGAGATTGAACGAAACCATGCCTGTTTTCTGGTCGAGTGAGAGATCGGAAAAAATTGAGTTATGAATATTTGGGTTTGTAGCCAATTGGTCTGACTGAAGCGCGATGTCTGAATAACTACGAGCCTTACCAGACATTTTTACCAACACCGGTGAAGCAGTATCTGCCGGAGTGGCATATGTGAACTTAGTGAACTGAACAGTCTTAAGTGTGTTGATTTCAAGCGCATCGAAAATTGGCGTGACCACTATGTGATTATTGAGAAGCTGGTTTGCATTTGCTATACGGCGATCAAGACGCTGAAGCGTATTGATAAGCGACGGCTCGAAGACATCCTTAGAAGACTCAAGCTGCGCATTCATAGTTTCAATACTCTTTGTGAGCGAGGCCTTGTAGAAATACATACCGGCGGCAGCGGCAAGCGCGCCAAAAAAGATAAGCGTCGCAAGAAATGAAAAGATAGACGTGTGTTTAATCACCTGCGTCCTCTCTTCGGCGAGTGGCTTTTTAGGTATGAAGGATGTCTGGAAATTATTATCCATTAAAGTAAGAATACGAACTCCCTATATTGTAATACATTCTA
Organism: uncultured Candidatus Saccharibacteria bacterium; assembly: GCA_964603145.1. Lineage (GTDB taxonomy): Bacteria > Patescibacteriota > Minisyncoccia > Phycocordibacterales > UBA9973 > CAITQP01. The sequence goes on from CAZRTW010000004.1 coordinate 18,889, forward strand.
CACTTACCTGTATAGGGCTTTTGGTGTGGAAGAACGTAGTAACACTATTTCAATCCTTTTCCAACAGCTTCAATATAATCGAGGTCAGCGTAAAAACCTGCGATCAGCGTCTTCCCCACGAGAATAGATGGCGTGCCATCAACCCCGAGCGATTTTCCTTCGTTATAATCCGCATCAAGCATCTTTTGGTAATCTGCCTTGTTCTTCACAACATCAGCAGAAACCTTTTCTGCGTCAACACCGGCGATTGTGCCTGTGAGTTTTTTTACACTTGCCTCATCTCCGAATCCGCCATGCTCTTCATCTTGAGCAAGAAACATTGCAATACGCCAGTCATAGTATTTTTCTGGATAGAGTGCCCATACACTGCGTCCGTAGAGCGCAGCTGTTTTTGAATCAGGACCAAGAAAAGCAAAATCCTTGAAGACGATTTTAATTTTCCCTGTGTCGACATATTCTTTTTTGAGATCTATAAGTACAGATTCATCAAATTTTTTGCAGTACGGGCACTGAAAGTCAGAATAATATGCGAGCGCTGGCGCATTTTTTTCACCGATAAATGGAGAATCCTTAACATCTACGTTCTTAATATCTGCCGTGATGGAAGTTGCTGTATCATCATTTGTTTCTGTGCGCGGGCCTGCATGAATAAAGCCAGAAACTAAAATTGAAATACTAATCATGAGTGCACCAAGCAAGACAGCAGCCGAAACAGAAATTGATTGCTTCGCCTCTGCTACACCTTCGTTATTTTTTTCTGGTTCCATAATTTAAGATAATAACACAAAAACCCCAAGCGGGGTTTTTGTTGAATAAAACTGTTTTACTATTATTCCGCAACAGGCTGGTTTACAACATTCTCCATATTGCCGTTCATGTTAGTTGCTGGATCAATCCTTACTGAGTCCCCGAAAAGAGGATCTTTCTGTTCAGGACAACCTTTCGCAGGCTTTGTCTTGGTACATTTATCAGTCATTTCAACGCAGTTATGATCTGCTGTCCAAACCTTATCACCGTCTCGACAACCAATAACTCTTCCTGTGGTCTCCCGACTTTCATTTCTCGCATAAAATGCGAATGCTCCAATCCCAGCAAGCACAACTACTGCAAGAAGAACTTTGATTGAACTATTCTCAGGGTTATTCCAAAAACTCATATATTTAGCCTGTGTTTTACCCTCACAGGAGGGCACTATTGTTAATATTCCTATTGTACAACATATAGTCTAAGTAGACAAAAGCTCCAACAAACCGAATGTTGGAGCTTTTGTAGAAAACCTTACGTATTAATAGAGAGTAATTGCAGGAGTAATGATTGTCGTTGGAAATCCTGCGCTACCCGCAACTTGGGTATTAGGAGTACCAGAGAGAACATTCTTGCTATAGAAACTGGTGAGCTGGAATTTCATCCAACCTGGCCCCATTGCTGGAGGGAAATTTTTCGAGTCACTCATCAAACGGAAGATCTGTGATGAGTGAGCACCGACTGTGACCGCAGCTGTTCCAGGAAAGAGGAATGTGAGTATGCGCGGACCATAGACATCAATCTGTCCTGCGAGGTGTGAGCCGGCAGTTGTGATATTCACCGTGAGAGAGGTGCCTGTTGGAACGGCAGTTACTGTTCCATATGCTGTTGTGTCAACGCCAAGTGCTGAATCCCAACCAGCAATCTTGATTCTGTCTCCTACATTAAAACCAACTGAGCTTCCTACTGGAATCGTGTGGACTCCAGTTGTGATACTTGAAGCAACATAGGTTGTAGTTATTGAGCCTGGCA
>CAZRTW010000004.1:20764-22668 GCA_964603145.1 uncultured Candidatus Saccharibacteria bacterium
TCGCGTCCATCAACACCGTCAGTTCCAGTCTTAGTAGTGGTACCTCCCTGAATTGCCCCGCCAGTTGTTAGACCAGAAGTGGTTGCAGCCATTGTTGTAGTACCAGATGTCGTCGTACCAGTTGTTGTTCCTGTCGTTCCAACTGTTGTACCAGATGTTGCCGGAGTAGTCCCCGCTCCTGTCCCCGTGCCAGTAAGACTTGGGTCTGTCATAACGTTTGAAACCGGCGTCACACTTGATGTGTTTATTCTATTCAAACCAATGAGGCGCGCTGTGTCTCCTCCGTCCTTGTTCATCGAGGTGTAGATAAAGCCTCCACCAACACCAGCTACGATTGCGATCAGCAAAACTTTAAGCGGAGCATATTCAGGATTGTTCCAAAAGTTCATATTATTTTAGCGTGCCACAGAAAGGTCGGTGGCTCTATTATTTTGTAATAGAAGTATTGTAAAACTATTTTTAACTCTCGGAAAGGAGAGTTATCCCCGAGCCGGAGCTGGTGGTGTTCCAGCTTTCACTGGCACAAAATCAGTTGGTATGACGATTTGAGTGACTTTGACCTCGATTGGCTGTTTGGGTTTTTCTACAGAGAGTGGTGGAGTCGCCGGAACTTGTATTGGTTTTGGTGGTAGTGGGGCCACCGGAACGGGGCGAGATGGCATCGCCATCGGCTTGAGCTGTGAAGCAAATTGCACGCCTTTTACCTTGCCCCCTACCACTTCAAGTTCGTGCTCAACCTCGCCCTTTAGTTTTGCAACAAATGCTGCTACGGCATTCGGGGCAATAGTTTCTGGAATCATTTGCACGGAAATCTCACCGACTTTCTTTTTGTCAGCTCCCTCGCTAATCATAAAACCGCTATAGAGAGATCGGAGCGAGGAAATAAGTGTCATAAATGTTTTATATTCACGACTCGACTCACTAAAATTTTTCTTTTTGAGAGACTCCGCTATCGGAATCGTATCAGCTTCGGTAAGTCCCGCCATGGTGAGAACTTTTTTAAAAAGCTCTTCTATATGCAGGAAGAATGCATGCTCCTTTTTTCGGCGAGTTTCAATGCTACCCATTTTTCGGAGGGTCTCAAGAAGCACCATGATAACCGTGGCAAAAAGCCAAAGGATCGTAAAGACCTGCATAAAATTACGCTGATCGTTTTGCACAATGTAGTGATTGAAAGCGCTGTGTGCGGCAATTGAGAGAGCAATGCCAACAAATGCATACAGAACAGCAGTTCGTTTTGATTTGAAATAGGCAAATCCGATTGCGATACCAATAATAGAACTTGTCGCCGCATGGAGAAGCGTCGTTCCCACAAAGCGCATACTGCCCGAGAGAACTATGCCAGCGGTATCGCCAGCTTGGAGTGGAGAGAGGAAGTAGAGCGCGTTTTCAAATCCAGCAAATCCGAGCGCGGCGACCATAATATAGAGGGGGTAATCAACTGGGTCGATAATCGTATCATCAGTGGAGCGCAAAATAATAACAGCAAACACTAAGAACTTCACAAGTTCTTCACTCGCTGCCCATAAAATATTTAAAATATTTTCGTCAGTCGAAAGTGTAAAAATAAACTTCTGAATCGGCAGAGTGAATATAACCGAAATCACTCCGGTAAAAAAGAGCGCGATTAAAAGACCTTTCCTTCGTGCGTGTTCGGTATCCTCGCGCAACCAATAGAAGATCCACAAAATGGCAGGGATCATACCGTAGATGATCGCCAAGGAAAGCGTATTCGGATCCTGTGCGAATGAAAAATCTATATTCTGCATTTCTATATATAGTGTACGGGGAAAAAGTAAAAAATACCACTAAAAGCTAAAACAAAAATTCTTGAGTACAGTTCAAGGCGTGAGTGAGGCTTCCGACCAAGACGTACTTCTGGTACGTTGCGGAAGGAAACGATC
>CAZRTW010000004.1:22678-27748 GCA_964603145.1 uncultured Candidatus Saccharibacteria bacterium
AAGAATTTTTGTTTTAGCCTAGTTTGCGAAGTGCGAGGCCTAATGCTACAGCAAATTCCGGTCCAGTTTCTGCAAGCACTTTTGCGATAAACTCTGGAACCTGTACTTTGTCGAATGGATTACCGTGTACAACTTCCGTGCGAAACACTTCTGTTGCATGCTCTTTAAATCCTGGCATGAGGCTTCCGGCGCCTGTGAGAATTACTTTTGAAACCGGCTTATTGTATTTGCGCTCAAAAGCCGTGATGACATTCGCGCTTTCAGTAAGAATCTGATCAACAATGAGCTTGGCCGCATCAGATGCAGCCTTATTATTTCCTCCTCCGTTAAGACCTATAGAACGTTTTAGATCTTCCGCTTTTGGAAATGGAATGTTCAGTGAGCGTGCGATTGTGTTTGTCATATCGACGGAACCTTTGTTTGCGATATGAAAACTACGTACGATACCGTACTCAACGATTGCGAGTTTAGTTTTGGAAGCGCCGAGATCCATGATAAGGACGGCGGAGAGTTCATGCGCAAATGTTGAACGAATAGAGGAGAATACCTCAATTTCAAAAATATCAGTATTCAGTCCGGCTTTCTGCGTAACCTCACGATATTTGGAGAGCGTATCATTGTGAATGGCAACGGTGAGCACTTCAGACTTTGAAGCGTTAGGGTCCACTGTCTTCCCTTCCTCATAAAATGAATCCTGTCGATGAGGGATCACCCAATAATCGAGCGTTACTTCATTGATCGGTACCGGAATAAATTTACGAGCTTCAGTTGGCACGATAGTGCTCAATTCCTTTTCAGCAACCCCCGCAGGGATCTCAAGGAGAAACACAAGCGACGCTGATGAGGGAATTGAAAAAGCAGAATTTGTTGATGTGATCGAACCTTCCTTCATCGCGTCAGCGATTGCCTTTGTGAGCTGTTCGGTCGTGAGATTGGTGGTAGCGCCAACATCGGTGCCTGCGTACGGACCAAGTGCAAGAGTACTGTATGTCTCAAGCACGGCTCGGCCGTTTTTCTTTTTGAGTTCAACAATTTTAATCGAGGACGTGCCAATATCCACGCCGATTGCCTGATCCGCTCCTCCCCCGCCTATTGATGCAATCGTTGATGAAAGCGATCCTAGGTTTAGTTTGTCGATTATTTTTTTAAACGGATTGTCCATGATCGAATGTGTTTACGGTATACAGTATACAGTATTCGGAGCAAGCTAGACTAGCAGTATATAAGAAAAACAATGATCGTTTATGTATGAGAGTGCTGTCGTGCAGATTTTGAATGCTGTTTTGGATATGGAGTACTGTGATTCCAGAAACGATAATATGCAAGTTTAACTATCTCGCTCGTTACAAAGTAAACAACTACGACGGCAAGGATTGAAAGAAGAGCATTTAGTGTCGGTGGAACAAATTTGAAGTAGTGGTACCCTACACCCGTAAACGGCAAAATGAGCGCAAGCGCAGCCGCCATAAGAGAAAGAATATTAAGAACTTTCGAAGGAGCTTTCGCTTTCCAGAACGGAACACGGGTACGAATTGAATAGAGAAGCACCAGTTCGGTAAGGACTGATCCAATAAACCAGTTTGTCTGAAGTACAGCGGGTAGCGCATCTTTAAACATCACGAAATAAATGAAGTCGAAAATAGTTGAAACAATACCGAGCACAATCGCGAAGAGCACGATGTCACGCACATTGTAGCGATGCGGCTTTTTAATATCATTAAATTCAACAGAGTCAGTGGCGATAGCGATCATCGGATAATCGGTGAGGAGGTTAAGGAGGAGAAGCTGAATCGGCAACATTGGAAGAAACGGCATCATGAGTTGGGCAATAGCAACCGTGTAAAAATTTCCAAAACTGGAAATCAATGTTGTCTTTAAATATTTCACTGTATTTTCAAATACAGCGCGGCCACTTTGAATACCCTCAATAATCACATGGAGGGATCGGTTAAGAAGCACAACATCTGCCGCTTCACGTGCGATATCTGCCGCGTTTGAAACAACGAGGCCAACACTGGCCATCTTGAGCGCAGGAGCGTCGTTGATTCCATCACCCATGTACCCAACAACAAAATCCTTTGAGAGAATTTCGATGACGCGGTACTTCCCTGCAGGCGACATGCGAGCAAAAACATTAAAACGAAGTACCGCAGTACTCTGCTGTTCGGGTGGCAGAGCCAAAAATTCCGCTTCGGTAATAACTTCTTTTTTATCTTTTGTAATTCCGACTTCGGTTGCAACAGTTCCAGCAACTTCCGGACCATCGCCAGTCAAAATGACGAGACGCACGCCGAGTCGACGAGCGTCAAGAATCGCAGCCGTACTCGTGGTTTTTACTGGATCAACAAAAGAGATACACCCGAGAAACGTAAGTTTCTTTTCTTCCTTCTCGGCGTTTTCTGGTTTTTGACATGGACCGATTGCAATTGCGATGGTGCGACGTCCGGCTTCTCCTTCACGCATTACCCATTCATGAATTTTTGCTGCCTCGTCCTTCCCGATAGTAGAGAGCGAAAGAATTGTTTCAGGTGCGCCACGAACAATAAGTTCTCGTGTGCCGTCTTTTTCCACGACGACAGATGTGCGACGACGATTCGGATCAAACGGAATAGAAAAAACACGCTTCCATGCCATGAGTGAATCGCGTTCTGGTTTTGTCAGTTTTTTATAGAGAGCAAGATCGAAGGCGTCGGTCGGGTCAGTATCGCCTTTCATTTCCTCATTTCCTGCAAGTGCTCCGTAGTGAAGCGTCTTCATTTCATCGGCCGCCAAAATACTTGAGACACCGAGAACATTTTCTGTAAGTGTACCGGTTTTGTCAGTACAGAGCACTTGAATGCTTCCCAAATCTTCAACAGCAGAGAGGCGCTTTACGACAACATGATTCTTGGCAAGCATGAGAGCGCCTTTTGAAAGAGAGAGCGTTGTAACAACAGGCAATGCTTCAGGAATAACAGAAATTGCGAGCGCAACTGCAAAAAGAAGGAGGTCAAGAACACTGCTTGTGCCTTTAATGATCACATTTGCAAGAATAAGCACGACCAGAATCACCGTCACCATTTTCAAAATAAATTTTGAAAACATACCGATACTGTGTTCGAATTCTGAAACATGCTCAGTCTCAACAGTGAGGGTCGTAATTTTCCCGATTTCGGTGCGCGAACCTGTTTCAACGACAATACCTACACCACGACCTCCGGTGACTGTCGTACCGGAAAATCCACGATTGGTTGCTTCGTTAAACGCTCTCGCTTCAGATTTCAGCCCTTCGCTTGTTTTAACTGCTGGTACCGATTCGCCAGTGAGAGCTGATTCATTAATAGAGAGCCCGCGCACTTCAATGAAGCGAATATCGGCTGGAATGATATCCCCTGTTTCGACGATGATGACATCACCTGGAACAAGGAGAGCGGCATCAATCATGGAATCCGCGCCGTCACGACGCACGCGAGCGCGCGGGTTGATGAATTTTTTGAGAAGAGCGAGTGACCGCGCTGAATGATATTCCTGAAAGAATGAAATAAATGTATTGATCAGAACGAAAACAATAATGATCATTCCATCAGAAATTTCTCCAAGAAAAATAGCGGCCAGTGCGGCAGCGAAAAGAATATAAATAAACGGACTCTTCACCTGACGAATAAGAAGCGCAAACCAAGAAACGGGGTGCGCAGAAATAACATTATTGCCGTGGAGCGCTAGGCGCTTTTCGGCTTCAGCTTTCGAGAGACCCCCTTCGCGAGTTTTTTCTTCAGAAAAGACTGCGTCTATACTATCCGTTGTATATGTGCCGATTGCCATACTGTTATGTAAGTATACGTGAAAAATACAGTGTGGTATACTGTATCAGTCGACTTTTTTAGTGGTATTACCTAGGAACACTACTATGCTCGGAGGACACTAAGACATTTTCGCCCAAAGGGACAGCGCAAGCTGTCCCTTTGACATGGTCCACATGAATAGCGCATTTCTCATTCAGCAGAATGACTCTTGGAGAAGTTGTCTCGCTCACCTCCTTACAGGAGCTGTACACCTTTCGCTTTCCGAGTACGGAATACTCAAGGTCCTGAGAAAGCTCCAAGTTTTCGCTTTCTCAGCTTGAACTGCATCTATTCATGTGGACATGTAATACAAGAATGAATATCAGCTCAAAAAATACAATTAAAAAACCCTGTTCGGCCTGCGGTACGAGTCCGGTTAATCACAATGAGATGTACTATATGACACTCATTGATTCCATTCTCGAAGGAACTCTCGGCAGTCTATTTAGCTGGATTAATGTTCCCAGAGAGGGACGCCTCGCCAACATAGTGAGTGCAGGGTTTGTTGGTGTATTCCGGATTTTTGGACTCGCACACTTTGATACCGATATTGAAAAAAGTATCAGTGGCCGATCAAAACTCATTTGGGAAGAAGCCAAAGCACGTGGCATAGAAATGGAACAGATTGTTATGTTTGGAAAACATTTGGAACAATACCGCGCTCGCATCGGCAAGCACACGACATATTTTCAAAGTATTCCCATCCCCTACTGGCTTCCTCAAAAGGGCTACAACTGGATTGATGATAAATTTAAACTAGCCCGAGCTCTTGAGAAGGCTGGAATTCCTGCGCCAAAGGTGCGAGAGGTGTCATCACTTCGTACTGCAAAAAAAGCATTTGAAGAACTTTCTAAACCAGTAATCGTAAAACCACGCGCTGGAAGCCGTGGCCGTCATACTACGACAAATATAAATACACTCGCCGAACTTGAAGCCGCATACAAACTTGCAAAAATGATCTCACCGAGCCTTGTCGTCGAAGAACACCTCTACGGAAGTGTGTACCGTGCAACCGTGATTAACAATACGCTTGTTGGATTTTTTCGAGCCGATCCGCCACGTATTACCGGAGATGGTACACACACAATTTCGGAATTAATTGAATTAAAAAATAAATCGCATGGTGAACGGCTTTCAGAAATTGTTATAAGTGATGATACGCGCGACTTTATTTCACGCGCGGGATATGAGCTATCAAGCGTTTTGCCGGAGGGCTATGCGCTCGACCTCACAGCAAAAACAGGTCGCC
>CAZRTW010000005.1:0-14110 GCA_964603145.1 uncultured Candidatus Saccharibacteria bacterium
GGAAACAGTCGATCTCCTTACAGGAGCTGTACACCTTTCGCTTTCCGATTACGGAATACTCAAGGTCTTGCGGAACGGGTTCCAACCCATTCCTCACTCCACCGCTGACTACAGGGGAATATTCACTTATCAAACCGAACCACAAAATACTAGCAAAAATAGCCCCAAAAAGCAAAAATACCTCTTAAAATGGTATCATTAAGCAATGAAAGTAATCCTCCTAGACCGCGACGGAACGGTAATCAAAGACCCACAAGATGAAAGGGTAGATAAAGAAGAAAAAATTGAATTGTTTCCGGATAGTATTGAAGCTCTAAAATTCTTAGCCGAGAATGGCTTTTCAGTTATTTATATTACTAACCAAGCGGGGATTGCTGAAGGCAGAATCAATGAACAGGATTTTCATAGAATTCAAAACAAAGTTCTCGAAATGCTTTCTCCAGGCGGTGTTAAAGTTCTTAAGACGTACATGTGCCCGCATATTTCAGAAGACAAGTGTGAATGTCGAAAACCAAAGCCAACCATGCTACTCGAAGCTATAAAAGAGTTCAATTTAGATCCCAAAGATATATACATGGTTGGTGACCGTGAGTCTGACATTAACGCAGGCATCAATGCCGGTGTTAAAACTATTCTTGTAAAAACAGCAAATGTTCCTGTAGTTGCAGATCAAGCCACTTACACAGCACCTAACCTTTTAGACGCGGTAAAATATGCTGCTTTGCATTAAAATTATTCACAAAATAGTCATACACCCTTAACACAAAGGTGTATGACTATTCTACTCCTCCTCAATTTCGAGGTATTCTTCATTAGTCACGGGTTGTAGATTGTCCCGTGCGTTTATATATTCTTCAAGTTCGTTTGTTTGATTTACGATGCCGGTCATTCCCGTGTAATCTTTCGGGACTGAACCATATAAATTCTGTAGCGTTTCAGTATCGGATTGTTTTACGTAATAATGGCTGTTATACATTAAAATGTCCTTTCCCTCACTAGCGAGCTTACTCCTCCGGTCTTTAATAGCCTGAGAAGTAATCGCTAAGTCACCTAATTTTTGACTGTACAGGCGTGTCAAATCCATTAGATTTACGTAATCTCCTTGCCTCCTTTTAAATCTTGTAATTGGAAGATTTAAGGTTCCAATTTCGTTGATGAACTCATTAGACAAAAGTTCTTGTCTCTCCCTTATCTCCTCTTTATATTCGGTAGAAAAAGGGTTCTTTACTACATCTACCTTTTCAATATCCATTTTGCCTATTGGCTCCCAAGATTCGATTCCCATATAGCTATTTTACCACTTTGTTAATTAGTTGGACAGAAAGGGTTCAAGGCACCTTGGTTTCTTTAACAAAAACCTTTCGCTCAATTCCATCAAAATCGTACGTTAATGGGAAATGCTTTTCAAAAAGCTCCATAGCAGGCTCTCCAGAATATTCTTTACGCTTTTCTGCGTAGTGCATAGCCAGAATCATTTCTTCCGGTTCACCGACACAATCAAGCGGCTTGAAGCCCTCGAGGCCTAAGATTCGTCGGAAGAGTGGCAGAGAGTGCTCTTTAGTATAGAGATCGGCGCCAAAGATATCGGTTAATTCTTTTTTGGGAATATATGCCGAGAAACAGGCAAAGAGGAAAATGCATTTTGGACATCGTTTGCACCAGTAGGAATTTTTTATAAAAAGCTTTTCTGGCCACGTGAGCCAAAAATAAGTATTACAGCTTGTAACATAGGGGAGATACTTTGGATGTTGAACAAAGCGACGCACGATATCGAGTTCGCTGTATTCACGGAGGAGTGACTTCGTTGAAATATCAGGTGTTATAAAACGCTGGATATAATCATTAGTTATTTTTTCCGCTTCAGAGGATTTACACCATTGGTGATTCACCGAGAGACCCAAATAGGTGAGATTACCAAAATCTGCACTCTTTTCGTTGGAGAAAATAATTTTGTCGTAACCGAGAAGTTCTGCGAGAAGTACCGCAATAAATGTGAATGTAGAGACCGATGGATATGCATTTGATGTGTTGAACCACATCGTGATTTCCTTGAGCCAACGATCACGACGACGTTTGACTGTGATCGTTCTCACGCCGACAAGTTTGCCTATGCGCTTATGTGCACCAGTTGGTGCAAAAGCGAAAAAGTCGAATGGTGTATTTGATGCTTTCAGCATTTCGGCAGTGAGGATAGAATCTTTACCAGCTCCATTTAGAAGAAGCGAACGTGAGGGTCGTTCGAATCGGGAAGGAAGCGGTGCCGTACGAGATTCATCATACGGGAACTTGATCAGACCGCGGAAATCAATTTTTTCATCATAGAAAAATTCTCCGAGGCCATTTAGATAGAGTGAGTCCCAGAACTCTGCTTGTTCACGCGTGAGCACGAACCCCTCAATACGAATGTTTTTTGTCGGAAAGACGCACCAATAGTTGATGCCGAGCATTATGAGGAGTGCTTGGAGCGTTGGCTCCAGCACGGATTTTGGTATTTTATCCCATGTATCGCGCGGGATGTCTTTTAGATAGAGTCGGTCAGTAAAGGTTTTGGATATTCCGTATCGAAATTTCACGCGATACGTGAAGGTAATCATGGAGCGAGCAGGACTAACAGTATAGGTACCAAAGGTAAACTCCAGTGCTCGGGGCATTTTCATTAGTTTCACTTTTATATCGTACCATGCTAAGGTGTTCTCGGATTTGGGTTTATTACTTTCTCGACCCAAAGAGGGCTTCATCCGATGGGTGATGAAGTGCGGAGAGGAAGAAGCCAGCTGCCCCACAATCGGTGCAGCTGGTATTTTTTTTGTCTAATTAGTCACATGATTTTGCGCCATCCGTTATAATGATAGATATGAAGAAATCTAAAGTTTGGCCAATCGTAGTAATAATTGCAGTCCTAATCCTTTCGGCCGTATTGTTCTTTGTTCAAAGAAAGGACAGTACAGTAGTAGTCGGTGGAGAAGATATAAGTACCTATGTTGGTGAGCATATATCTGAACTCTCTCCGGAGAAAGCGGTACTAGGCGGAACATTCTATGTGACGGACATTCGAGCAAGTAATGGTGAAGGGGTCGTAGAATATGAAGATGGTCACGTAGCATTCAAAGCTGATTTTACGTATACATTTGATCGAAACGGTGAAGTTATTATAAAATCATTTATTATAAGAGACTAACAACCATTTGTATGGCAAAAAATAAAACAAATTACGTAGACGGATTTGTGCTCGTAGTTCCAAAAAAGAAAGTGGCCGCATACCGAAAAATGGCAGCGGAGGGTAACAAGATATGGATGAAGCACGGTGCACTTGATTATAAAGAGTGCATGGGAGACGACCTTAACCCAAACATGGGGGGAGGGCCAAAAACGCTCACATTCACCAAGATGGCAAAAGTGAAAAAAGGCGAGACCGTATGGTTCTCGTACATCACCTACAAATCCCGCGCACACCGTGATCAGGTCAACAAGAAAGTAATGGCTGAGATGAGCAAGAAGTACAAGGACCACAAAGACATACCGGAGATGCCATTTGATATGAAGCGCATGGCTTTTGGCGGTTTTACTGTGATGGTAAGTGGGTAAGTAAATGTATATTCGCGTTAATGCCACTCCTGGTGCTAAAAAAGAAAAGATAACTCGCGTTTCCGAGGAACGATTTGATATTGCTGTAAAGGAACCGGCCGAGCGCAATTTGGCAAATGAACGAATTAAAGAGCTCCTTATGCTTGAGTTCGGCCTCAAAAAAGGGGATATTCGGCTTATTTCAGGGCACCGAAGTCCTCATAAGATTTTTTCGATTATGGACCATTTTGACACTAAGTAGTTTTAGGTCTAAGGTAGTTAGGAACTAGTACTTCGTGCCTATGGAGACAATAGCCTTAAGCGGCATACAGGAGGGCGCCTACCGGGTATGATTAGGCGCCCTTTTACATTTTCTGATCAAAAATACTTAGTGATATACTGTATACATGCTTACAATAAAAATTACCGCGCTAACTATCTCACTCACTGACGAGGTGAAAAATACTATTACAAAAAAATTTTCCGCTTTTGATCGGTTCACATTTCCTGAGGCCCCACAAGAACTTATTGTTACTGCTACTAAAGTGACGGCACATCAGAGAGAAGATACATTTCGAGTTGAAGCAAAATTTAAAAATTTCTTTTCTGTTGGCGAAGGCGCCGATATTATTACTGCAGCTGATATGGCGAAGAGCGAACTTATGCGAGAGGTTACGCACGCAAAGGAAAAGCGAATAACCCTCATTCACCGGGGCGCTCGGAAACTTAAAGCGCTTCTACGAAGAGGAAAAACGAAATAAAGAAAAATCTGCGGTTATACCGCAGATTTTTCTTTATGCTCAACTATTTTGATTTCAACAAATCGGGCAATGATCCAAACAAGCAAGATAAATGCGAGCATTTTGTATCCCATAAGTTCGAGAGCAGCATTGCCGAGAATGTATGCAAGTATTCCCCAGAACGCGCACCATGCTGTAACCGGCAAGATAGTGTCTACAAAAAATTTCTTGTAGCTATAGCGCAAGATACCGTACGTGGTTGCGATAAGTGATCCAAGATCGGGATGGTGATAACCAACCCAAAGTGTGCTCTTTTCGTATTTTTCCAATCTTGCTTTTGTTTTATCGAGTGCTTTTCCGAGGCCGAAGTGGAGAAAGAGACGATACCAACCATACTTACCGAGAAGATAGTCGATAGTGAAACCAATCATAAATCCGATAATTACAGAGAGCACAGTGAGAATCGCCTGTATTGGGGAGCCAATAGAAAAAATTACACCAAGGAAAATAACTAACCCGCCAGGCGCATAGATGCCGACGACAAAGGCGGACTCAAGAATACTCGCAAGAAATACAACAAGAATACCGTAGTGATCAAAATAACCCTTTATGACAGGAATAAGTTCCTCTTCCGGTGGAAGGTTGAGCTGTTTCCAAAGAAGATCAAGGATAAGAACGATCGCAAGTGCAATAGCTGGGCCTATCAGGATTTTTAGATATTTTCGCATTTAGTTACGAATAAAATCAGAATATGAGATTTCTTTTTTTCCTTCCGGAAGTACACGATCGATTATGAATTTTTCATTTTCCATATGTGCTCTTGTGACGATCACACGCTTATCATTTTTGAAAAAGTATATGCGTGGCCATTCGATATATGCGCGGTATTTTCGATAATTGGAAACTGAGTCTCCAAAAGGATCGATAAGGCCATCTTCTTTTTTAATTTTTCCTGAATGAGTTGCCTTACTCTCGTCCTGGGCAACCGGCATGATTTTTCCCGCGATATAGTCGGGAATCGTTTTTACCAAAAGCTGTGCGCCGATGTCTGTAAGCCGACCTCGAAGTTCGGTGGTTGTTTCATCGGGACCTATCGGTGTTTTTTCGAGTGCGATTACATCACCGGAATCTAGTTTCTTGGCCATGATCTGAATTGCCGAACCGGTTTCAGTGTCGCCATTTAGAATTGCAGATTCTGTCGGTGCCGCGCCGCGATACTTGGGGAGCAGGGAATAGTGAACATTCAAGGTTTTATACTTAGGTATGTTGATTATTCTTTCAGGCATAATACTGCCATAGGCGACAACGATAGATATATCCAAGTCGAAAGTCGAAAGTGTAAAGTCGAAAGACTCATCAAGTTTTTCAGGTTGGAGCACTGGAATATTGTGTAGAAGCGCCCACACTTTTGCTGGAGTCGGTGCAAGCTCGTGTCCACGGCCTTTCGGGCGGTCTGGATTGGTTATAACTACAACAGGCGGCATGCCAGCATTAAGAAGCGCATCGAGATACGTTGTGGTGAGTGCTGGTGTTCCCCAGAATGCAATTTTGGGCATAGTTAAGCCTTCTTTCTTACTGCGACCTTTTTCACTTTTTTGATTTTTGCAATCTCTGGCAATTGTCCCGGAGCGACGTTTCTGGCGTTATCGATAAAAAGCACTCCATTTAGGTGATCTGTCTCATGCTGAAAGATATGTGCAAGAAGTCCCCCTGCGCCTCGCGTAAATTTGTTACCAGTTTCATCATAGGCTGTAACAGTCGCATGAGTACTGCGCTGTACTTCACCCCAGAGCGGGCGAACAGAAAGGCATCCTTCATGCATCCATTTTTTTGTTTTTGAAACTTTTTGGATAACTGGATTGATGAAAGCAACATCAGGGTATTCTTGCTCGATCTCTTTTGGTAGTCCTTCGCCGCGCTTCCAGTGTTCGCTGAAGATTTTTCCAGAGACTACAAAAATGCGAAGTGATACGCCAATCTGTGGTGCCGCAATTGCCACACCATCGGGTTGAGTGGCGAGCATCTTCTTCATATCACGCAAAACCTTTTTTATCTTCGGACTCCCAATTTCAGAAAGGGGAACTTCCTTTGCATTCATGCGAAGAATCGGATTTTCTTTTTGAATAATTTCTAACATAGGCGCTAGGCATCAGGCGCTAGGCTCTAGCTTGCCCCGGCTAACGCCTAGGGCCTAGAGCCTAGCGGCCTATTTATTAAGGTTCTTCAAATACTCTGCAAGCTTGTCTTGCTTCACAGTTTCTTGTGAACGGGTTGTCATATTTCGGACGATAACAGTGTGTTCAATCGCTTCTTTCTGTCCGAAGATAATTGTGTACGGAGCGTTGGACTTTTCTGCCATGGCGAGCTGTGCGCCGAGAGAGTCCTTTGAAAGTGCCTGCATCATTGGCACATGTGCCTTGCGGAGAATTTCAATGATATTAAGTGATTTAAGTTTCGCTTCAATACCAAGCTGGATGAAGTACACTTTTGGCTTCTTCATGATGCGTGGCATATGCTTGTTGTACCATGGCATTCCAATGAGACGGTCAACGCCGAGTGCTACGCCGATACCTGGGATATCCTTCTTGCTTCCAAGCTGGCGTCCGAGATAGTCATAGCGTCCTCCTCCTGCGATGGTGAGTGGCGGATTGCCTTCGCCCATATCAATAATAACTTCAAAAACTGTGCGGGAGTAGTAAGAAAGTCCGCGCACGAGATTTTTGTTGAGCGTGTACGGTACTTCCATTTCTTCGAGGTACTCAAGCACTTCCTTGAAGTGTTTCTTACAAGTAGGACAGAGGTATGAGACAGACTCCGGTGCCGCTGCGTTGAGTTCGATTGTCTTCTCTTCTTTTGAGTCGAGGATTCGGAGTGGGTTGACCTTCAAGCGTTCGCGGTCGACAGCAGGAAGTACATTCAGGTGTTTTTTGTAGTAAGAAACGAGTTCGCGAACGTAATGCGGACGACATTCCTTACAGCCGATAGAATTGATGTCGATTGAGGCTGACGGAGCGCCGCTTTCGTTGATGATAGTCAGCGTAGTTTTGATGATAAGCGCATCAAGAATACTTTTTTCCGATCCAAGTATTTCCATATCAAACTGGTAAAACTGTCGGTAGCGTCCCTTCTGCGGATTGTCGTGGCGAAATGCCGGGCCATATGTATAGAACATGAGAGGCTGAGGCTGAGAACTCATTCCGTTTTCAATATATGAACGCATAATCCCCGCAGTAAACTCGGGACGGAGTGCCAAATGGTCACCGCCTTTTGTGCGGAGTGAGTACATTTCTTTGTCTACGATATCCGTGCCCTCACCAATACCTGAAGTGAAAATACCTTCATGTTCGAGGACTGGAGTTTCTATGGGCTTAAAGCCGTAATACATTGCGACTTCCTGTGCCTTTTCGAAGAATCCCTGAAAGAGATAGTAGTCGTCACCTATGATGTCGCGCATGCCTTTTGGTGCTGCAAGCTCGACTTGTTTTGGAGCCTTTTTTGCAGGAGCCTTCGCTTTGGGTGTTATTTTTGCCATACTGTTTTTCTTAGATTGTTAATACTGCGTGACTATTAATAGAGGGGTCCCTCGGTAGGGAAGAATCCAAAGTCTGAGAGTGGAAAGAGTCGCAGGAACACTCGGCCGGAAATATTTTTCTTGGGAAGAAGTCCCCAGCGTCGTGAATCAAAACTTGCCGGGCGATTATCTCCCATTACAAAATAATTTCCTTCAGTTACTTCAAGCGTAAAATTATCGTTGCGATTATCCGGCGTGATGTATTCTTCAGAGAGAAGAATGCCGTCTGGGTGCTCATCATTTTTAAGAGTAACTTTACCGTCACGGATAACGACAGTGTCTCCCGGAACTCCAATCACGCGTTTGATGTAATACGTCTTTGGGTCTACTGGTGGATGGAAAACTACAACATCACCACGATGGGGTTCGCGGAAGCGGTATGTGAGCTGGTCGATAATAAGGTAATCAGAGTTCTGGTATGACGGAATCATTGAAGTGCCATCGACTACGAACGGCTGAGCGATGAATACACGGACGACTACCACGAGGGCAACGACCATGATTATAAAGCGGATAAACTCCCAAGCTGCCTTCCATTTACTCTCTTTTGGAGCTTGTGGGATGGGGGAAACATGCAAAGCACCCGCCGGAGCGTTATTTTCTTCCATATAGAGGGCATTGTATATGACAAGATCTATTGACAACAATGCACATTTCATTGTTAAACCGAAAAAAGTTAAAATGTGCGTTTTGGGGCTCATGGTATAGTTCTCGTATGTTAAACGTTGTGGGGCTAGGAAATCCAGGAGAAGAATACGCTGAAAACCGTCATAATGCAGGACGGATTATTTTGGAACTTATTGCCAAGAAGAATGATTTTACAGACTGGAGAGATGACAAGAAAACTCGTGCACTTTTTGCGACAGGAAAGCTTGGAACGAAAAAATTTCAGTTTGTTTTGCCGAATAATTTCATGAATAACTCGGGTGGCAGTGTGAAGCCGCTTGTGAAGAGTAAAAAGGATTTGGAAGACCTTGTTGTTGTCTATGACGATCTTGATATCCCGATGGGAAGTATGAAAATTTCTTTTAATAAATCGAGCGGGGGACACAATGGAGTGGAATCAATCATTAAGAGTGTAAAGAGTCAGCAGTTCGTCCGCATCCGCGTTGGGATTTCACCACACACTGCTTCCGGTAAAATGAAAAAGCCAAGCGGAGAAAAACCAGTGCTTGATTTTCTGCTCAAAGATTTTAAGGAAGCGGAATTTGCTGAATTAAAAAAACTTTCTAAAAAAATTACACTTGCGCTTGAATGCTATGCGACTGACGGAAAGGATAAGATGATGAGTCTCTATAATTAAATAGATATATGCAAACTCAGCCGCCACTATGCTAGTGGCGGCTGGTTATGTTTTTTTGACTGCGAATACAATTATTGCCATGAGGCAAAGCCCCATTTTCTCAAAAACGTTGCTTCTCTTCCCGCAATAATGTTCTTTGTGAATTCAGTTACATTTTTTGTGGCGAGAAAGTTGTTTTTATCACGGCGAATTTGACGCTGATCGTTAATACAATCTACCAACTTGTGTAATACGTTTGTTATTGGTAATTGCATAGAACTGCTCCCTTTCCGTAATGTTTCCCACGCATTTTTGTCTTGGAATAACAGTTTTTCAATTTTTACTTCTTTCAATAGGTATTTCTCGAAGGTCACATACTCGTCTGTTTTTTCAAAAACAAAAAATCCTTCGAGTGTGACGTTTTCATTCTTGAAGAAACGCTCATTTGCAAGAAGATAATTTTTCTCGTGATCTTTAAGCATTCGTACTCTCCATAACAAATACCATAATTGCATATCGTAATATTTAATAATGGCTTTAGGAAAAAGCACGTATCCATTTGTTGCCGCAATCATTGGTAACCATGAATACTGTTCATTGATTAATGTACCGTACACGATAGTAATTACGGAAAGACCTATTAACGCAAAGTAAAAAAAGGCCTGGGTGTCACCAAACACGGACGCGCCAAAGCAAAGGAGTATACCTATCAAAAAGCATCCCCATATAGGCAGGAATGGATACGTGTGAGGGGGAAGATGCATTTGATAAAGGAGGGTAAGGCCGAAGATCAATGGCCAGATAATGTAGTCGTACGCTATTAAATTTTTCAAGAGCTTCATAAAAGTAGTTTTTTGATTCGCTTCACATTACCACATTTTTAAGTTTTGTACAGGAACAGCAAAAGCCCCGCGAGGCAGTGCCTCGCGGGGCTTTTGTGTTTTGATTCAAGATTAAGCTTTCTTTTCGTCCATCCAAGCGAGCGTCATGCGCTGTTCCTTTGGATCGAAGAGTGTGATCTGGAAAGTATATGTCTTTCCAAGTTCAAGCTTTTCGCGGAGCTTCGCTTCAGAACCGAAGTTAGAGTGGTGGACAAGTCCAGCAACACCCTGCTTGATTGAAACGAGCGCACCGTGTTTGTTAAATTTGATAACAACACCCTTGATGATATCTCCCTTCTTAAGTTTGCCCTCAAATTCTTTCCAAGGATTGTCTTTGAGTGCTTTGATTGAGAGAGAAATTTTGCTGTCGCGGATATCGATGATCTTTGCCTTTACCTTGTCTCCAACTTTGTAGAGCTGGCGTGGATCTTCCACGAGACCCCAGTCGAGTTCAGAGATGTGTACGAGTCCTTCCAAGCCTTCTTCAACTTTAAGGAAGACACCGAAGTCTACGATACCGGCAACTGTTGTTTCGAGTTCATCGCCAACAACATACTTACCGACGATCTCCTGTCTCTCATCTGAAGAAGATTCTTTTTCAGAGAAGATAAGTTTACCGTCCTTTGGAAGTGCTGAAACGATTGTAACGTTGAGTTTCTTTCCAACGAGTTTCTTGAGTTCCTTGAGGATTTTATCCTTGTCAGAGTCTTCAACTCGAGGGTAGTGGTCAGGCTTGAGCTGTGAAGCAGGAAGGAATCCTGCGATGCCCTGCCATTCGATGATGAGTCCGCCTTTGTTTGCATCCTTAACTGCGAGTTCGAAGATTGAGCGTTCTTTGATAGCCTTTTCAGCCTCGCTCCAGATGAGAGCCTGTTTTGCTTCCTTGAGGGAGAGCTCAACATAGCCGTCTTCGTTTTCAGTTTCGATGATTTTTGCCTTAACAACGTCGCCGATGTTCATCTTCTTGATGATTTCGCGTGCGTTTCGGTATTCACGGCCGTAGATTACTCCCGTTCCGTAAACTCCAAGGTCAATGTAGACCGAAGCTTTTTCGATGCCGATGACCGGTCCTTCGATGAGTTTTTCCTGTGAGAGGGGAGTCGTGCCCTTGTCGAGCATAGCGTGCACCTCAGAGAGGACCTTTTCTTCGACTACTACTGGTTCTGTTGTTTTTGCCATAATAATTGTATTTTTGGGCACAAAAAATCCGCCTAATGCGGAGTGTCTCAAGAAGGTTTCGCAGTATTCCGCGAGGGTTATTCTTCAAGAGGGTTTGAGGCTTGCGCCCCAGTCCGACTGGTAATGGAGTGATACTACTATATATGTGTGTGATTGGCAAATAGCATTGAGGGCTCTGTTTTGTTATAATCCTTCCATGATAATTACCTATTACGGCAACCAGTTTTTTAAGATTGCGCAGGGCGATACCGTTATCGCAATTAACCCGCCGGAAAAGTCAGCCACAAAATTTGGTTCAAATCTTGCCCTCTCAACAACTAATCATTCTCTCTATAACGGATTCGATCGCGTCACTCACGGTGAGACTGTTCCATTTTGCATCACCGGCCCCGGAGAATATGAATGTAAGGAAGTAGCAGTACAAGGAAAAGGGACAGTTGCGACAATTGATGGGAAAGAATATAACAGCGCTGTCTATTCATTTGTATTTGAAGATACGAAACTTGGATTCTTGGGGCCAATCAGTAAACCGCTTCTCGCAGCAGAAATGGAAATTTTAAATAACTGCGATATTCTTTTTGTGCCGATCACAACGCTTGGTCCAGCAGCTGCGAATAAAGTAGCCGTTGCTATCGAGCCAAAGATTATTATTCCGATGGATTACACGAAAGATAATCTTAAAACATTTTTAAAAGAAGCAGGTGAAGATAAAGTAGAGGCGATCGACAAGCTCACTATCCGCCGAAAAGAAATTGAAGCTAAGGAAGGGGAGGTAATTGTGCTTGCGGAAAATTGACCTGTGCATTCGACAGGTCATCCCAAACTTGATCTGGTGAGAAATGGGCAGGGGCCCGTTTCGCAAGACCTTGAGCGTTTTGTAATCAAAAAGCGAAAGGTGTACAGTTCCTGTAAGGAATCCAGATAATTCAAACCCAAACCTGGACCCCAGATCAAGTCTGGGGAGACACCTGAAAACAAAAATAAAACCATGCGAAAAGTCATTGAACATCTTCGAGACAAGCCACTCCACATCCGCGAGCGAATTTTAATTCTTGCGATGGCTGTTGCCGCCCCCGTACTTATTACTGTGTGGTATGTTTCGTTTAGCTCGAAGCCCGCTGACGATAGAATCTCCACAATTGAGGCCGTGTCAGGAACAATACAGAGTGTTACAACCAATCCTGAATTTGCCGACACATTCCAGACCCCATCTCTTTCTCCAAGAGAAGAGAATACGGGATCTACGCAAACTGGAAATGCGATCGGTGCGACTGGAGGAGAAACCCAAAATCCAGATTCAGAACTCTATCCTGGCTACGATGAAAACGGTGAAATAGTGCGATAGATTTTAAGCGTCTCACATGATACAGTTATAAAACTAAACACCCATGGCCACACGAAAAACAAAGTCAGCAGAACCGGAACCAGAAATTCCAAAGGAACACACATCAGTAGTCTCAATCGGTATCTCAACAGAGATGCGCTCTTCATATATCAGTTACGCGATGTCCGTTATTACGGCTCGCGCACTTCCTGATGTGCGTGATGGGCTCAAGCCTGTGCACCGCCGTATTCTCTACTCCATGCACTCAATGGGTATGACTGCAGCAGGTAAGACAAAAAAATCTGCATATGTGGTGGGTGACGTGCTCGGTAAATACCACCCACACGGTGATGTCGCAGTGTATGACTCAATGGTTGGAATGGCACAGGAATTTTCTCTCCGCTATCCGCTTATTATTGGACAGGGTAACTTCGGTTCGATCGACGGCGACAATGCTGCTGCGATGCGTTACACCGAGGCAAAAATGTCGAAGATCTCAAACGATCTTCTCAAAGACCTCGACAAAGAAACTGTCGACTTCCGTCCAAACTACGACGCAACTCTCAAAGAGCCGATCGTTCTTCCAGCGGGCGTACCAAACCTTCTCTTAAACGGAACGCTCGGTATTGCCGTTGGTATGGCAACAAACATTGCTCCACACAATCTTACGGAAGTAGTTGATGCAACGCTCCACCTTATTGAAAATGAGGACGCAACGACGGAAGACCTCATGCAATTTGTGAAAGGTCCGGATTTTCCAACGGGTGGTCTTGTATATGGAACAAAAGATATGCAGCACGCATATTCTTCTGGCCGTGGAGGAGTGGTGTGCCGTGGTGAAGCAGAAATTGTTGAACAGAAAGCAGGACTCTCACAGATCATCATCACTTCAATTCCGTATCGTGTAAATAAATCAAACCTCATTCAGAATATTGCCGAACTTGTACAAGAAAAAAAGATTGAAGGCATTAAAGGACTTCGCGATGAATCAACAAGAGATATTCGCGTTGTGATCGATCTTAAGAACGGTGTCTTCCCGCAGAAGATTTTAAATTATCTTTACCGACACACACAGCTTGAACAAGCATTCCACTTCAACATGGTGGCGCTTGTTGATGGCATTCCCCAGACGCTCTCTCTTAAAGGAATTCTTGATGAGTTCATCAAGCACCGAAAAGAAGTAGTAAAGCGTCGCACTGCATATGATCTCCGAAAAGCGGAGGAACGTGAACATATCTTACTTGGTCTCAAAAAGGCGCTCGATCACATCGACAAAGTTATTTCAGTTATCCGAGCATCAAAGGATGCAGCGCTCGCAAAGCTCGCGCTCATGAAGGAATTTAAATTCTCTGACCTTCAGGCGTCAGCTATTTTGGAAATGCGTCTTCAGAAACTTGCCGGCCTCGAACGCAAGCAGGTTGAACAGGAGCTCAAGGAAAAACAGGATCTCATTGCCGAACTCAAATCTATTCTTGCCTCTGCAAAGAAAATGCTTGCCGTTATTGCAAAGGAACTTGGCGAGATGAAAGAAAAGTATGGCGATGATCGCCGTACACGCGTAGTAAAGGG
>CAZRTW010000005.1:14210-23722 GCA_964603145.1 uncultured Candidatus Saccharibacteria bacterium
TTGGCGAGATGAAAGAAAAGTATGGCGATGATCGCCGTACACGCGTAGTAAAGGGAGGCGTAAAAGAAATTTCAGACGAAGATCTTATTCCAGAAAAAGAATCTATGCTTGTGTTTACTGCAGGTGGCTACGTAAAGCGCACTGATCCAGGTGAATACCGCGCACAGAAGCGAGGAGGCGTTGGTGTTGTGGATCTTGAAACTAAGGAAGAAGATTTTGTCACAATTTTGCTTAACGCAAACACGCATGACGAACTCATCTTCTTTACTAACCTTGGAAAGGCCTACCAGATCAAAATGTACGATATTCCAGAAGGAAAGCGCGCAACAAAAGGAAAGAGTATTATGAACTTTGTTTCGCTTGCAGAAGGCGAGCGCGTGATGTCTATCCTTCCAGTTTCAAAAACCGAGAAGGGTAAAGAACAATACCTCTTCTTGATGACAGAAAATGGCACAGGAAAGAAAATGTCATCAAAGAATTTTGCCGATGTCCGACGAAGTGGAATTATTGCGATCAATCTCGACAAGAATGATTCGCTTCGCGGAGCAAATCTTGTAGAAAAGGGAGATGAGATCATGCTTGCAACATCAAAAGGTCAATCAGTTCGATTCAAAGAGGCAGATGTTCGCGAAATGGGCCGTACAGCTGGTGGCGTACGCGCAATGAAACTCGGAAAAGGGGATACTATCGTTGGATTCGATATTGTAAAAAAAGAAACTAAAGACAGCGCCATGCTTCTTGTTATGAGCGCAAACGGTCTCGGAAAGAAAACACCGCTTAAGGAATATAAAGTGCAGAAGCGCGGAGGCTCGGGTATTAAGACCGCAAAAGTTACACCAAAGACCGGTGATCTCATTATGGCAAAGGTCATAACAGACGAAGCAGAACTCATCGCCATGAGTCAGAAGGGTCAGGTGATTCGTACTGGCCTTGAATCTGTCTCAAAACTCGGACGACAGACACAGGGAGTTTCTATTATGAAGCTTCGAGCAGGGGACAAGGTGGCTTCTATTACCTGCCTCTAAGACAAAGATCAAAAAACAAGGAACAAAAGAGCAGCGGCTGAAAGCCGCTGCTCTTTTGACTTTATACAAATTTATGTTAAAATAGTAATCTAATTATTTTAAAACCAAAACAAGTCACAAGAAAAACGAACGAAGATGAAAAAAATCGTGTTTTCCGTGGTAGCTATTGCAATCGCAATGAGCTCTTTCACCAGCTGTAGCCATGAAAAAAAATTGGCCCGCAAAGAAAGGAATGAAAAAAGGAAGGAATATCAAAGGTCCTTCTATGTAGTAGCGCCAAAAAAGAATGACCCCAAGTATTGGGAGCCGTTTTGGAACTGTGTTGTGCCGGGTTCCTATGAAGGCTGGGTAAGGGGGCATAAAATGTATTTTGGCCCTGATGGCGCTCCACTAGCGCCCCAAGCTTTCCAGATACGTAATGGGTACAACCATGCCGCAGTTTGGAAACTGTGGAGTGACCTGAAAACCGGCAGTTATCACAAAACCAGTAAAAGGTAGCATTATGCTACTAAACAAAATAAAAATAGACCTAATCAAATAGTGATTGGGTTTATTTTTTTTATATTTTTTGCCGTGATACAATATACATGTGAAATTTCTCAATCCAAAAGATGCACTAAAGCAATTTGGTATTTATGGCACTCAGCATGTTGCCGACCTAGGAAGTGGCTCAGGACATTTTTCTCTTGCCGCTGCGGGGAGACTCGATGGTGGTGTGCTGTATGCTGTTGATGTCGACAAGGAAATGCTCTCACGCCTTGTTTCTGAAGCAGGACATCATGGGCACAGTAATTTACACCCTATCTGGGGAGACCTGTGTAAGCCTAAGGGTGTGCCTCTTGCCGATGAATGTGTTGATCGCGCAATTGCTGCAAATGTACTTTTCCAAGTGGATGACCGCAATGCATTTGTACAGGAGATCAAGCGACTTCTTCGTCCCGGAGGAAAAGTTCTTCTTGTTGAATGGAAGCATAGCGCGGATGGCGGACCGACTGAAAATCATAAAGTTTCAGAAGATATGGCGCTCGCGCTTTTTGGGCGTCATGGATTTGTAAAAGAAGGAGATATTGATGCCGGTGATTTTCACTATGGTATGATATTAAAACGTGAGTCTTAAACGATTCTTTCATGTCAAATTTTAAACTTATTTTTCTTGGGATATTTATTGCAGGAGCCATTATCGGCGTCCTCGTTTTTTCTGGAATCATTAATTTAGGTTCAAAGAATACAGATGTGGTAACTCCTAAAGGTTCAGTTACCATTTGGGGACCATTTCCGAGTTCTTCAATACAGGATTTCATTTCAGAATTTAATTTACAGAACAAAGATATCAAATTAACCTATGTCGCAAAGGATCCGGCGACTTTCGACGCTACTCTTGTTGAAGCGATCGCAGTAGGGCAGTCACCTGACCTTATTTTGGTTCCAGACAATTTGATTTGGCGTTTCCAAGATAAGCTCTCACACATTACATATGATTCACTCTCAGCTCAGACATTTCAATCAAGCTTTATTTCTGCAGCGAATGTGTTTCTCGTATCTGACGGTACCGTAGCTATTCCATGGGCGGCCGATCCGCTTGTTATGTATTACAACCGAGACCTTCTTCAGAGTATCGGCGTTGCGCTCCCTCCAAAAAATTGGTCTGATTTTACTCAGACTGTCGGCCTTCTCGCCAAGAAAAAGCCAGATCTCACGCTCACACAAATGGCAGTAGGGCTTGGTGGCTATGCGAACATCGCGCACGCAAAAGATATTCTCGCGCTCCTCTCTATGGAGAGTGGTAGTCCATTCATTACTTCGGACGGCGCGCGTGTTCTTGTTCGGTTTGGTGCAACCGGTACAGCAATTGAAGATGGCGCAGTAGTTTCTGCAGTAAATTTCTATATGGGTTTTTCTAATCCGCTTAAAGATGTGTACACATGGAATGCCGGCTTGCCACTTGATCGTGACGCATTCGTAGACAGTTCACTTGCGTACTACTTTGGAACAGCAAGCGAGCTTCCAGTCATTCGAAAACAAAATCCGAACCTCAATTTTGGTATTGCGCTTCCTCCACAGCAGGCGACAGGTACTCCACTTACGACTGGACGTCTCTACGGTTTTGCGATTCCGAAAGGCGCTCCAAATCCGCAACTCTCATTTGCTGCAACTGTCCTCCTCTCATCTCCAGCCGCGCAGAAATACCTTGTTACGAAACTCGGTACAGAGCTCACGCTTGTACCAATTCGTCGTGACGTGCTCTCTGATAAGCCAAAATCAGATCCGTATCTTGGATTCCTCTTTGACGCGGCGCTTATCCAGCGTGCGTGGCTTGATCCAAACCCTATCATTTCGAATCAGATTTTCTCTACGCTCATTCGTGATATCAGCTCTTCTGCGCTCGATACCAATCAGGCACTCCTTAAGGCTTCATCGCAACTCGGTGCGCTTTAGTGATACTATATATACGTATGCAATATCGCACAGCAAAACTCTCTGGCCTGATTCTCAATTTTGGTAGTGTTGTTTTTACTACGATAGCAATACTTATCACAGTATTTTGTTTGTATCTTCCATTTCAAACTAACGCCCAAACAACTGGAGACACAACTGTTGTTGTTACTCCGCAAGATACCTACGCAAAATTTGAAATGATGCTTCCGGTTGACTATAAGTCACACATTGCATATATCGATTTCGGATTAGATCCAAAAAATTTACGAGGCAGAGGTATTGCTGTTGATACGGGTACGGTTTTCATTTTAAACCTCTGGGATGTTCGTCCAAATACAACTTATTACTATCAAGTAGTTGCAGACGACAAGGAACAGACAGAACTTACGGAAGTGAGGTCATTTAAGAGCGGTAGCGGTGCTACTGTGGGTGTGTACATCAAAGGATTTGTCTCTTCTGTAAATGCATCAGCAATTAGTCAGACGACAGCAAGAATTACCGGACAGATGATCAAGAAGGGACCGCGCGTGGAAGTGCTCGTTGATATCAACAATAATGGAAAGTACGAATACAAAACCATGCCACTTATTGACGGGAATGGTATTTTTACCTTTACGCTGGTCGATCTGAAACCGGCACATATTTATAGTTATGTAGTGACAAAAGTAGGCGATGCGACGACGCAGTACACACTGCGGAAGTCATTCCTAACTCTCCCTGTTGCAGTTGTTCCATATCTTGAGGTAGTGACCGACACATCTGTGATTATTGCAGCGAAGTTTACAGACGGCGTACAAGAACCTGCTGTGCGCTATGGAGTGGACGCCGACCATCTTTCCGAACCAGTCCTCATGAAGGAAGATGGAGCAGAAAAACTCTGGCGGGCTGAAATAAAAGATCTCTCTCCAGACACTGCGTATGTCTACAAACTAGAAGGATACAATGGTGGCGCCAAAGTTGATTATACGGGGATGATCAGTTTTTTGACCGCTCGTAAAAAAGAGACACCAGCAGAAGTCTCACAGATTTCGGGTGGTGGCACCGTGGTTCCAGAATCACAGTACAAGGACACGGGTATTGTGCAATGTGGTAATTATAAAAATGGGGGATTGGTTCAGGTCGTTGACCCGAACAAGCTCGGTATCGACGGCAAACCAGTTGCGATCGGTCAGCAATCCTGTGGTTTTTATCAATTGATGCAGCTTATACAACGCGTCATTGATTTCCTTATCTTTCTTGTTGCTCCGATCGTTGCAACTGTGATTATTCTTTGGGCTGGCGTGCTCATCCTCACCTCTGGAGGGTCTACGGAAAAAGTCGGACAAGCTAAAAGCATGTTTACTAAGGCAGTGATCGGACTACTTATTGCTATGGGTGCGTGGATCATTGTTAAATTCATTCTTGTCACACTTGGTTATAACGAATCGATTTTTGCCAGCTTCTACTAGCATTCTAGGGTCTCCACTTGGTATACTAGTAAGAGTAATCACATGATATACGGAACTATGCGCCGTGCTATCTTACAAAGTTTCCTGCTTGCCGGAGGAATTTTTTCCTTAGCTTTTTTTGTCCCTCAAATCTCAGAGGGCCAGGCAGTCTTTGAGCCAAGCGCGCCACAAGAAGTGACAATTACCGCTGGTGACAAAGAGGCGCTGATTAAATTTTCTACTCCTCTTGATGATGGAGGCTCCGCCATAACCGGATATGTAATCATGAAAACGCCGGTGCCCCTTGAAACAAGAAAAATTTCTCCAACCGAGACTTCATATCTTTGGACAGGTCTCACCAACGGGAAAGATTATGAATTCAGTGTTGCGGCAGAAAACGCTGAAGGCATTGGTCCGTATGCTCCGACTACTCCCAAAGAGGTGCGACCAAATGAATCTGCTAAGGCATTTGTAGAAAGTGCTGAAGTTCTATTTGACCCAAAAGCAGAGAGCGTTACTGTTCGCGGAAAAGTCATTAATGTGCGCGATAGTGAATCTCGTAATCGTATCGAATTTTTATATGCGCCTTTTGACGATGCAGATCGAGATCCATCAGCTGATCCAGACGATGAATATTATTTAAAACCAAAAGGAGGCTTTAGATTTACAGATGGTGACAACTTCAGTTTTACTCTTAATGATCTTAAGCCAGGAACGATGTATAAATTTCGTCTTGGATATACCGATATCGAAAATGGCGAAGTAGACCTTGATATTGGAAATTTTAGAACTCGTGATGCAGAGACTGAAGAAACCGGTGTATCTACTGGGGGAACTACCACTGGCGGAAGGGAACAAGATCCATCGGCTGTGAAGAACGCAACAATCCGCGTAAAGCTCGACAATCCGCTCGGTGATACTGACTCTCTGCCGGCTCTGCTTGGAAAAATACTAGATGCTGCCGTGATTATACTCACTCCACTTGTTGTTCTCATGCTCGTATACTCTGGTTTCCTGTTTGTAAAAGCTCAAGGGAATCCAGAGGGACTAGGAGAAGCAAAAAAGACCTTGATGTATGTGCTCATTGGTGCAGCAATCGTGCTCTGTGCTAAAGGTCTTTCTATCTTCGTACAGAGCACAATTACTTGTCTTGGGGGTTCTCCTGACTGTTAAGAAATCCATATGGAAAAAATACACAATTCATTTTTAAAGATTATGACGGCGAAGGCAGGACTCGCACTCCTCGGAGTGTTTGTGGTTACTGCCACCGCTTTGCCATTAGGTGCATCTGCGGACTCCAGCCAGCTCTCGAAATATCTTCAATTGAAGAATCCCATTAAGGGCACAACTGATGTTAACGGATTCATTTCAAATATTCTCGATGCAATGGTTGTCATTCTCTCGCCGATTCTTGTGCTTGCTCTTCTCTACTCTGGATTCCTCTTCGTGAGCGCACAAGGTAATACGGAAAAACTCGGAGAAGCAAAGAAAGCACTTATTTGGACAGTTGTCGGAGCAGCGATTGTCTTCGGGGCTCATGGAGTTGCCGATATCTTAGGTAGCACGGCAAATTGTTTAGTCGGTAGCGGTAATTGTCCACAATAATTATGAACATTTTTAAAAAACAGATTCAAAATATCACGCGACTTGCTGGAGGAGTGGCGCTCACCATGGTCCTCTCACTGATGCTTTTTCCGGTCATAACTGTGGCTCAAATTGATAGCACCCTACCTCCCGTCACCGGAGGTACTCCGGGAGGACAGGGCCCTCAAATCGATCTTGGTACTAACCCAGGGGATGAATGGCGATGGACTAACCCTACTCCAGTCATCGAGGAACCGAATCCTTCCCAAGATCGTTATAGCGGTACGTATTGTCCAGAAAACGCAACATACACGTTCACAAATATTTCGAGTCTCTTCCGATTCTTTACCTGTCTCATCCAACGCCTCTTTTTACCTCTTTGCTTTACTATGGCAATTCTGGTTTTTGTGTGGGGTACGGTACAATTTATGCGAGCATCTGATTCTGCGGAGAAGGAGCAAGGTCAGCAGTTTATGCTTTGGGGCGTGATCGGTTTTGCAGTCATGCTCTCACTCTGGGGTATCGTGAATCTTTTCGGGGTCACATTTCATACATCAAATGTAGTTCCGACTGTTCCCGTAATGCCCGCGCCATCTACCAAATAATATGAAAAAGACATATATACAACTTGGTGCTCTCGTTCTTTCCATCGCTATATTTTTGGGAGGAGTAGTAATGATTGTGCCGGGAGGTGTGCATGCGGCGAATATCGCATCTGAAACAGCATACTGTAGTGATTTTAACGGCAATAGTACGCTTCTTGAATCATCCCGTTTTGACGGCATGGTGAAGTATATTGTCTGTCTTCTTCAGGAATCTGTAGTACCGTTTATTTTTGCGCTTACCATTGCAGTCTTTTTCTGGGGAATGATGAAGTTTATTTCTACACAGGATGCTTCGGAGAGAGAGCAGGGGAAGCAATTCATGCTCTGGTCTGTGGTTGCCATTGCCGTTATGTTCTCTGTGTGGGGCCTCGTGCATATTTTTAACCAGACGTTTGGTGTTTCCGACATTGTTCCTCAGCTTCCGGTGAATTAACCCGCCAAAACTTTCTAAGGTGGGCTGGGTGGAGGAGATGTAGGGGTTTGGGGAAAAGTTTAGGCGGGTGAATCCCCAAGACCCTCTTGCAGGCAAAGCTTTTGTGGTACAATACTTACATAATTAAAAGGTCAAATTTATAAGGACATCATTAGTAATTAGTCGAGATTCCGCAGTGCGGGTCTCCAGTAACAAATGAAAAAGAATCTTGCAATTGCCGGTGCGACCCTTGTGAGCCTTACGCTCCCATTGATGGCTGCCGCACAAGTCGGGTCTATCTCACAGTGTGTGGGTGGTGGAGCACCAGGTATTTCTTCAATTATCTGTACTATTTACCGCATTATCCAGATTGTTATTCCAGTGCTCATCCTCGGTGCTGTTGCGTACTTCATCTGGGGTATCGTTCAGTTCATCACTGCAAGCGATGCAGAAGAAAAGGGTGCAGCTCGCGGTATGATGGTTCATGGTATTATCGGCTTCGCCGTTATCCTTGGCCTCTGGGGTCTTGTGAACGTCCTTCTCAACACCTTCAGCATCAACAACGGTGCTTCTCCAGTTAACAGCTTCCCTACATTCTAAGGAACTAAAAACGGCCGCGGAATTAAGCTCTAGTCAACTTGTTGCAATGAACTTAATTCCGCGGCCGTTTTGTCTAAAGTCATGTTTAACCTAATCGAACTTTTTGGAATACCAACTGCACACGCTGCAACATTTGCGCCCGTCGTGACGTTTATGGGGAAGGTGAACCGATATATCATAAACCCGATTATCGTACTTCTTTTTGCGGGCGCACTTGTATATTTTCTTTTTGGAGTATTTCAGTTCGTGCTTAATCTTGATGATCCGGGCGAACGCGAGATAGGGAAGGCCCATATGATTTGGGGAGTAGTTGGTATGTTTATTATGTTTGCAGTTTTTGCGATCCTGAGTCTTATTCAAAATACGCTCGGCGCTGACCCACTTCCTAATATTCAATAACAAGTTTTGGGCAATAAAAAAGAGGCTGCCTTATGGATAGCCTCTTTTTCGATTTTTACGTACTCTCTATGAGTACGCTTTTTGTTTCTATTCTTGCACCCATTTAGGATGAGAATAAGTGAGATAAACAGAACGCAAACTGTTACTGAACCCCAAATCATGAATCCTTTGAGGTTGAACTTACCATGATGAGCGTGATGATGATGGTGATGCTCATGATCTTCGGGTCGGATGCCTTTTGCTCTCATTTCTCTCCTCTTTTCAATTTCGTCTTTTTCTTTCTGTAGATCTTCTTTATATTTTTTTTGGTTCTTAGGTACTGTAAATAAGAGGGAACCAAATTTATATACTAGGAACAGAACTACACAAATTTTAACGACTGAAGTTAAATTTTCCAGAAATTCTTCTGCTGCCAACATTGTATTTGGTTTTAAACGTTATCTCCGATCGCAAAAAGCGATTTTTGGTGGAGAAGAGTGCAATTGCACCTTGAAGTATATTATACACCATTTTAGCTATAAAGTCAAGTAAAAAAAGCCTTATAAATAAGGGGATTTGGGGGTGTTTTGTTGTGCCTGGGGCGGGGGACGATCCCGCACGAGCTTGCGCTCACGACATCTTAAGTGTCGCGTGTATACCAATTTCACCACCCAGGCAAATATCCTGTTGCAGGAATCGGCTATTACATAGCCAGGTACTTTTCGATTTCACTCGCGAGTACACTCGCTCAATAACGAAAAGTCTTTCGATTCCCGACGCAAGCCAAGCAGTTGGCTTGCTCCCAGGTCTCGCAAGCTGCGCTTGCTTGAGACCTGGGCGGGAATCGAACCCGCGATGAAGCTTTTGCAGAGCTTTGACTTACCACTTGTCGACCAGGTCATTGGTCGCTACAAATATACCTTTAATATTGCCTTAAATCAAATTAAGCCTTGAAAAATATTGGGAAAAAGGTATACTTCATCTGTTTTTATTTCCGCCCATAGCTCAGCTGGTAGAGCACTCGACTCTTAATCGATTGGTCGTA
>CAZRTW010000006.1:0-21948 GCA_964603145.1 uncultured Candidatus Saccharibacteria bacterium
CCGTTGCAGTTGCGTACCCACAGTTGAAGGGTCTCTTTGATGGAATCTCACTTCGTGTTCCAGTTCCTGCAGGATCTATAGTAGACATTACGTTTATTTCAAAGCGTGCCACTTCTGCTGAAGAAGTAAATGACATTCTCCGCAAGGCAGCGAAGGATCCAAAATGGAGCGGTGTGTTCGATGCATCAGATGAGCCGCTTGTTTCTTCAGACATTCTTGGACAGGCGCATGCATCTATTGCAGATCTCGCCATGACTCGCGTTATTGGCGGCAATCTCGTGAAGGTTCTTGGCTGGTATGACAACGAAATGGGGTACACACATACGCTTGTTGAGCATGTGATTAAGACCGGTGCGACGATAAAGTAAACTATGTATTGCGAGCAATGTGGAACTAAGGTCGAGAATGGGGCAGAATTTTGCCAAAACTGTGGAAGGAAAATAGGTTCTAGCTCCGAAGTTTTAACGCAAGTTATTACTCAAAATGAGCAGATCGGCGTAAATGCTTTTTACAGTAAAGAATGGCGCATAAGGAATTTTTTATCAGTAGGGTCGTTACCAAAAGTCGATGTTCTTATAGAGGATGATACTTTGTATTTGATCAAGCTACCGAACTATAGTGGTAGTATAACAGGAGGAATTCTCGGATTCTTGGTCGGCTCAATCTTGGGCGCAGCCATCGGAGCATCAATCGGAGAATCCAGTGATCGAAAAAAGAGAGAGTGGTATAGATCGGCTTGGATTGATAAGGATGGCAAGCTCGTTTCTCGTGAATTCACACAAGATATTTATATGCAGACACCACTCAATAGCCTGAAAAACAATATTTCATTCGGAAAAAGTAAAGTTTTTCTAAATGTCAACGGCAAGAAAATTACACTAGTGCGACGGCCACGTTCTTTTCACACTCCGGATCGAACGGAGCGAAACCGCCTTAACGAGAAGTTAAATTACCATGTTTTGTAAAAATTGCGGAAAACAATCTGACGGTACTAAAAAGTTCTGCTCCGGCTGCGGTACTGCTTTTCCATCGGCCCAAAAAACAGAAGTCAAGGCAACTGCAGCAGTTTCTGTAGTTCGATCGCCGATGCCGAAAGAGCCATGGACTACAGAACGAATTATCAAGACTGTTTTGGTAGTGATTTTTGTTGGTGGCTTAATTTTACTAAAAATCGGCTGGGTAGCTTTTAGTTCAGTTGATAATTCAGCGGTAGAAAAAAACAATGCAGCACTAGATGATTATAATTCAGGAAATAACGAGCAAGCAATTATTGGGTTTAAACAAGCTGCCGACGATGCTGTAACAAATACAAATAAAATCAATACACTAAAGAATCTAGCGTATGTCTACACATCAGAGCAAAAAGACTTTTTAGCTCTCCAAACTTTTCAAGAAGCTTTGCCCTTGGCATCTATAAATTCTTTTGACTATCATTTAATTTCTGGAGAAATTGCCTTACTACAAGGAAGGCCGGAAAGTGCTCTTTTTAGCTTTAATAAAGCATTGGCACTCGAGCCGAATGATTTTCAAATTAATAACACTCTTAATTTATTTTATCTTGACATTGATGGAGCCACTTCTGAATATTTGGATTACCCAAAAGCACTTGTTTTTGCTTTAAAAGCATATAATAATGATCCCGAAAAATCTTCCGCAGCAACCCAGAATCTTGGAATTGCGTATTTTTATAATGATCAATATGACAATTCGATAACTTACTTTAAAATGACGGATGCGAACAAAGATCCATATATTGCTCTATGGCTTGGACTCGCATACGCAATGAAAGATCAGCCAGTAACAGCTAAATACTACTTCAATATAGCAATTGGAGCAGGGATCGAGATTCCTGAAGAGGTAACTGAATACATGTATTCAAACTAAATATGTTTTGCGAAAATTGTGGAAATAAAATGATGGAAGAACATAAATTTTGTACAAAGTGCGGCAACGTTCAATCTTCTTCAGCTATTTCTGAAAGCCCGGAGTCTTACGTGGCGCCGGTAAATGAGAGATGGTGGCATCGTTTACTAAGGGTTGCGTATATTTTTTTATATTTACAAATCCTCTGGATAGTGCCTGTGGTATGGTCTGGAAATAGTTCTTCTTATAGCGGATATTACGGAGGCGCTTATCGTTACGAAGACACTCCCGGTGCGGCATTTTGGTACTCAGTACTTGCTATTGTTATCTTTGTAGTTGTGTTACGCCTGATTAAACTAACGGTGCTATACGTTGCTTTGGCTCGTAGGCCAGAATGGAAAAATGAGTTTCGAAGGCTATTTTAATTATTATTTATTTCAAAAAATGGAAACCAACAAAAACAATGCAAAAGCAGAAGAAGAGGCGAAGGAATTAAAAAAACAATTAGAAAATTATCATACTCTCGGAATTACTCAGTCAGCCCGAGGTCAAGTAGTCCTTGTGTTTGGAGCATTGCTGCTTCTTTCTTTGATCCTGAGTTTCTTTGCTATTACTGACACCACATCTGTTCTTTTGAGCTTCATAATTTATATACCGATATTAATATTTATATATAAAGGCTATAAATGGGCGATGATTACCCTGATGGTTTTGTGGACGGGAGAAAAAATATATACTGCGTATCTTGCTGTAGAAAACGGTGGTAGTATAATTAGCTCAATCATCTGGCTTATAATCGGACTGTCAGTGGTCTACAAAGCATTGAAGGTTGAGAATCTGAAAGAAGAAACACCCAGCGAATCGGTCCATATTGAGGGTGGCATTTATTGTTCGCAATGTGGCACTAAGCAAGAAATTGGCACAAAATTTTGTTCACAGTGCGGAGCAGCAATGTTATAGGTACTTATATTATGAAAATTTATCTCGGAACAGATCATGCAGGGTTCGAACTCAAGAATAACCTCAAAGATTATTTGAGTGGACTTGGGCATGAGGTTATCGACAAAGGACCGTTTGAATTTGATAAAGAAGATGATTATCCAGACTTCATTTTTCCGGTTGCAAACTTTGTTGCTGAAGATGTTGGAAGTTTTGGAGTTATTCTGGGGGGTTCCGGACAAGGAGAGGCAATGTGCGCGAACCGCGTAAAGGGTGCTCGTGCCGGTGTTTACTATGGCGACCTTGCGAGCCAAACGGATTCTGACGGCAAGACTATCGACATGGTTACATCACTTCGCGAACACAATAATGCAAATATCATTTCTATCGGCGCGCGATTCCTTGATGAAGAAAAAGTTAAAGCTGCTGTGAAGAAATTTATTGAGACTCCGTTTCCCGGAGGTGAACGTCACGAACGACGTATTAAAAAATTAGATAACTAGCATGATAGAAATAATTCCCGCGGTTCTTGAAAAAACATATGCTGATGTTGTGCGTCGGCTTGATCAGGTTGTCGGCTCTGTTAAAACTGTCCAGATTGATGTCTGTGACGGCATTTTTGTGCCGAGCGTAACATGGCCATACACTGATCCGATGCGAGCAGATCAGGCAAATCATTACGATAGGGCATTCCAAGAGATCGTAGACGGAGCTGGAGAAGTGAATATGCCGCACTGGGAAGAGTTTGATTTTGAACTCGACCTCATGATTGATGATGCGAAGCGACACCTTCCGGACCTTCTTACGATTGGACCGTCACGTGTACTTTTTCACGCAGAAGCTATGAAAGATTTGGAAGTTGATATGCATGAACTCGCAAAAATGATGCCACCAATGGTAGAAGTTGGTATTGCTATCAACGCAGACACAAATCCAGAAATTCTTTTTCCGCTCATTGATGCGAAAATTGTAACTAGCGTGCAGTGCATGGGCATTGCCAAAATAGGATATCAGGGTCAGCCGTTTGATGAGCGCGTGCTCACAAATCTCGAAACACTCCGCGCAAAATATCCGGATCTTCCGCTTGGTGTAGACGGCTCTGTAACGTTAGAAACTGCTCCAAAACTTGCTAAAGCAGGCGCAACACGTCTTGCTTCCGGCTCTGGAATTTTTGCTGCACAGGATCCTGTTGTGCGAATTTCGGAATTTAACTCTCTGATGTTATAATCGCAGTCAGTATGATGACTGAACAAAAAAACTACGAGCTCCAGCGTCACGCGAATAATATTCGCCAATCTATAATTGAGTCCCTTCTTTTAGCAAAATCAGGTCACTCTGCAGGCCCACTTGGCATGGCAGATTTTTTTACATATCTCTACTTCCATGCAATGCGTCATGATCCAAAGCGTCCTGATTGGGTAGATCGTGACCGTCTCGTACTTTCAAACGGACACATTTGTCCTGTGCTCTACGCAACACTCGCGCATGCTGGATATTTTCCTGTTGAAGAACTCAAAACACTTCGCAAACTTGGAAGCCGTCTCCAGGGACATCCGCACCGTGAATTTCTCCCATATGTTGAGACATCTTCAGGTCCGCTCGGCTCAGGTCTTTCACAAGCCGCAGGCATGGCGCTCGCTGACAAAATGGATTTCGGAGAGACAGCTACTCGTCGCGTCTACTGTTTGATTTCAGACGGAGAACTTCAGGAAGGAAACTCATGGGAGGCAATTATGTTTGCCGGAAAGTACAAGCTTCACAATCTCACAACGATTATCGACTACAATAATATTCAAATTGAGGGGTATGTCGAAGATGTTATGCCGCTTCAGCCACTTGCTGATAAGTGGAGAAGCTTTAACTGGCATGTGATCGAAGTAGACGGCCATGATTTCCACGCAATTGATGCCGCTATCGAACAGGCTAAGACTGTTTTTGAAAAACCAACAGTGATCATAGGTCACACAATTCCAGGAAAGGGAGTTTCGTATATGGAACGAAATTATAAATGGCATGGCAATCCGCCGAACTCAGAGCAGGCTGAAAAAGCACTTGCTGAATTGAAGGAAGCTGCTAAGAAGATTCCAGTATAATTTTATGATTAACCCAAACCTTAAACTCAATCCAAAAATCTGGAACGACGATGTCGAACAGCTTCCGATCCGTAATGGATTTGGACAGGGACTTCTCAAGGCCGGAGAAGATGACAAAACAGTCATTGGTGTTTGCGCTGATCTTACCGAGAGTACGCAGATGCATCTCTTCGCAGAAAAATTTCCTGAGCGATTCGTTCAGGTGGGTGTTGCAGAACAGAATCTCGTGACTGTTGCATCCGGTATGGCTGCGATGGGAAAACTTCCATTTGTATCTTCATATGCAATGTTTTCACCGGGGAGAAACTGGGAACAGATCCGCACGACAATTGCGTACAATGATGTACCAGTTGTCGTTGTTGGAAGCCACGCTGGAATTTCTGTTGGACCTGACGGCGGTACGCACCAAGCGCTTGAAGATATCGCTCTTATGCGACTTCTTCCGAATATGATTGTTCTTACTCCATGCGACGCTATTGAAGCCAAGAAAGCAACGCTTGCGATCGCAAAACTTCGAAAGCCGGCATATCTTCGCCTTGCTCGTGAGAAAAGCCCAATTATCACTACTGATGACACGCCATTTGAAATTGGAAAGGCGCAAATTTTCCATGAGACTGATGGAATCGCTCATGTTGGTGTGATTGCTTGTGGCGCTCTTGTGCACAATGCTATGCGAGCAGCACAGAAACTTGAGAAAGAGGGAATTCGCGTGAAAGTTATGAATATGGGAACGATCAAACCGTTTGATACAGAAGCAGTGATTGCGCTCGCAAAGGAAACAAAGGCCCTTGTTACCGTGGAAGAGCATCAGCAAGCCGGCGGACTTGGCGGAGCAGTAGCAGAGTGTCTTTCAGAAAATTTTCCATGCGCACTTGAACGTGTTGGCGTGAAAGATGAATTTGGTCAATCAGGAACACCCGCAGAACTTATTGAATTTTTCCACCTCGGAACTGATGGCATCATGACTGCTGTTAAGAAAGTTTTGAATCGGAAATAAAATAATATGCAAAACAAAGGCCCGGTATTTATCCGGGCATTTTGCTTATTAACTTTTTTTGTCCACTTGAACCAAGGCCTCAGACAATGCCTTCAAACGTTCTTTTGTTGAGTCAATTTTGGTGTGAATTGCCTGCAACTGGGCGTCATTAAGCCATTCATTCCATTTGTTGATGTCTACTATTGTAGATTCTCTCCGATGGTCCTCAGAAAGTTCAAGGAAAGTGGCGTACTGCACGTTATGTATTTTTACATACTCGGCGTACAGTTCACCGAGCGAGGCAAGATTGCTCTCAATTTGATCAAGAATCATATCTTTCGATAGTTCTTCTTCTCCAACTTTAACTACTATTACTGGCATAGGCGTTGATGGTTTTAAATTTTCACTACTATATAATGAATAGATAGTTATGTCAAAAAAACACCACGGCTGTATGCCGTGGTGTTTTTTATTCGTATTTATTATCCCAGTCTACGGCGTCTTCATTCTTCTTTGTTTCATCTGGGTTTGATTCAGAACTTTTAGGCTCTTTGTTTTTCTCTACTTTGATGTCTCCTCGCTCACTTTGAAGAATAGGTTCTCCATTCTTATGAAAAAAATTTTCGTAGCCTTCCATACTATATCTCCTTAGGCTGATAGTCTGTCGGAGCTTTGGCAAGAAATTCTTCAAGTTTCTCGCGTGTAAGGAGTCCGTTTTGAGCGCCGACTTGTTCGGTTACCGACATTGCGTTGATCGGGGCCCAGAGAAGTGCGTCAGGAACAGATTTGCCAAGCATAAGTGCGACAGAGAATGTTGACGTGAAGGCATCACCGGCGCCCGTACGCTCAAATGGTCCTTTCGGTGAGTTTGGATAGATTGGCATGTACCAACAGGTGCCGTTTTCTTCACGAGCATATGCGCCTTTGATTCCATCAGTAACTGAAACAATTTTCGGGCCGAGTGCGGCAAGTGCTTCCATCAATTTTTTGAAATCAGTTTCTTCAGTATTCAAAATACGTTGTGCTTCTTCAAAGTTACAGACGAATACATGCGTATGTTGATAGATAGTTTTTGTTCGATCAACTCCAAGCTTCATTTGGAATGTTCCAGGCTGATACACAAGTTTTACATCTGGATGCGCCTGTAGGTACGTAGCAATCTCGTCGTGATATTCCGCAGAGTTTGATGCAAGGGAAGAGAGATACATCCACTTTGGCGCCGGCATATTCATGTCGAGCTTGTACGGATATTCTTGGTGATTCACCAAAATTGTTCGCTCTGGAACGTGCCAGAGAACGTAATGGTAGTTACTCTTCATTCCAGGGATAGTGACCATCGCATCTGTTTGTACGCCGTTTGTTTCAAGTTGTTCAATATTTCCTTTACCGATCTCATCGTCACCGATGTATGCGTGAAGCGCAGAATTTATTCCAAGGCGCGCTGCAGATACGGCAGCATTTGCACTATTTCCAACTGCACGACAAATTTCCGCAGATTCATACGGTACTTTGTCACCAAAGCGAAGAATAAGTTTGCAGTGCTCGCCATTTGCATCGCAAGTGCTCTCAGCGTCATCAATACGGATAAAGGGCTCGGTTACAACATCGCCGAAGGCCAGAAAGTCATGGTTTTTCATCTCAATATTCTAGCATAGCCCAATTCTAGTTGGTATACTGTTCAAAGTATGACAACAGCACTCAAAGAGGGCATTTCAGCGTTTTTTAAAGGCGATCTCGATGATTCTCCGGAGACGCTCATATCTCACAGTCATGACGCAAGTTTGTTTGAGGTAAAACCAGAATTGGTTGTTTACCCAAAAGATGTTGAAGATGTTTCAGCCCTTGTAAAATTTGTTTCCGAAAAAAAGAAAATTGATCCGACGATTTCTATTACGGCTCGTTCCGCTGGAACGTGCATGGCCGGTAGTTCACTGACAAATTCGATTAGTCTCGACTGTCTTCGCTATCTCAATACTATCTGCGAAGTGAAGTCAGTTTCTGATTACTCGTACCTTCCGCATTTTTACGGCGCCGATTCGGTCACTATTTCTGGGGAAGGAAGCGCACAGCCTGGTGCTCTCTATCGAAATTTTGAACCAAAGACCCTCGAGAAAGGGCTACTTCTTCCATGTTTTACCGGATCAAAGAGTATTAATGCGATTGGCGGTATGATTGGAAATAATTCTGGTGGTGAACTTTCGCTTAAATACGGAAAGATGCAGGACTATGTGAAAGAAGTCGAAGTCATTCTTGCCGATGGCTCGAAAGAAACTTTTGGAGAGGTGCCTCGTGCCGAAGCGGAAGCTCGAGCCCAGAGAAATACTTTTGCCGGAGCAATTTATCGCAGTATGCTCGCGCTTCTTGATAAGAACCGCGATTTTATTGAAACAAAACGTCCACGGGTTTCGAAAAATTCTGCGGGATATAATCTCTGGAATATATATCGAAAAGATCCGAAAACTGGAACTGAAATGGTAGATTTTTCCCAGCTCATTTCTGGAAGCGAAGGTACACTCGCGATTACAACCAATGCAAAGATTCGCTTGGTAAAAACCAAAAAGCATTCTGCAATGCTTGTGCTTTTTATTTCTGATCTCGACGAACTTCCGAATATCGTTGTTGAAGCGCTTAAGATGAAGCCTGAAACACTCGAGGCATACGATGACAAGACAATTATGCTTGCGGTGCGTTTTTGGGCAGGATTTATTAAAAAACTCGGCTTCTGGGGCGCAATGAAGCTTGGTATTCAGTTTATTCCAGAATTCAAAATGATGTTTGGTGGCATGCCCAAACTCGTTCTTCTGGCAGAAATGGGGGGAGAAGACAAAGGTGAAGTGATCGCACGAGCGACACTTCTCAAAAAAAATCTTGCGCATTTTAAAGGGCTCCGTACTCGCGTAGTCGAGAGCCGTGCTAAAGCAGAAAAATATTGGACGATTCGGCGCGACAGTTTTGCGCTTCTTCGTGAACATTTCCAAGGAAAACGTACTGCGCCGTTTATTGACGACGTTGTTGTGCCACCGGAGAAACTTCCTGAATTTATGCCGGCGATCCGAAAAATTCTCGAGAAGGCTGGACTCTCATATAATATTCATGGACATGCTGGAAATGGAAACTTTCACATCGTGCCTCTCATTGACATGGACGCACGCCTTTCAGAAAAAATGATTCTTGAGGTTTCTGAGGAAGTATATTCGCTCGTCTTAAAGCTTGGCGGGTCAATTACGGCAGAACACAACGATGGTATTATCCGCACACCGTACCTTCTTGATCAGTTCGGACCTGAAATGATTGGAATATTTACGCAAGTTAAAAAGATTTTTGATCCACAGAATATTTTTAATCCTGGTAAAAAAGTAGGCCTCACAAAGGCAGACATTGGTAAATATTTAATTTCAGGAAAATAAAATCGTCATGAAACCCTATCATTGGTTTTTATTACTTACATTTCTCGCAGTTTGGATTTGGGCCGCGATCAATCCGATATTTCCGCATGACTGGCTACTTGAAAATTATCTCGTCTTTGTCTTTGTTCCGATTATTTTTATCCTTGGACGCATTTTTAAGCTCTCGAATGTTTCGTATACACTCCTCACGCTTTTCCTCATTTTGCATGTGATTGGATCGCACTATACATACGCCGAGGTGCCATTTGGAGACACATTACAAGAGTGGTTTGGCGGAACACGAAATATGTATGACCGTCTCGTGCATTTTGGCTCAGGATTCCTGCTCTTCTATCCAATCCGTGAAATGTTTATGCGCCTCGCAAAAGTAAAAGGATTTTGGTCGTACTTGTTTCCGATCGATCTCCTTGGCTCATTTTCTGCGATTTATGAAATGATTGAATGGAAGGCGGCACAGGTTGTTGCTCCTGAAGCAGGTCTCGCATTTCTTGGCAGTCAGGGAGATGTCTGGGATGCACAAAAGGATATGGGCCTTGCGCTTCTTGGTGCCTGTATCGCCGCCGTTATCGTCATGCTCATCAACATGCGATACAAGAATGATTTTTGGCAGGACATGAAAGAGAGCTTCAAGCTCGACAAAAATGATCGCGAGCTTGGGGAGGTAGAACTTTCTCGCATGCGAAACGAAAAATAGGCGCTTTTGCAAAAAAGGTCATTTTTTCGTATACTGTCCTTACTTATGACAGACCGAATTCTCGTGGCGGGAAGCCACGATCATGTGCTTGCAGAGAAGGTCGCTAAAATTATTGGATGCCCAGTTTCTGGTCTTGAGATTACTTCGTTTTCAGATACCGAACAGCGCGTTCGCGTTTTTGAGGATGTTGGCGACAAGACTGTATTTGTGCTCCTCTCTGTTTCTACTCCAGTTGATAATCGACTTCTTGAACTTTGTCTCATTGCCGATGCACTTAAGGGTGCGGATGCTAAAAAAATTATTGCTGTTCTCCCATACTTGGGGTATATGCGTCAGGACAAGGCACACCGTGAAGGTGAAGCCGTTTCTGCTCGCGTTGTCGCTCGCATGATTGAATCAGCTGGGTACGACAAGATCATTACGCTCGACATGCACAGTGATGCATCAGCGGGATTTTTCAAAATTCCGGTTACGCATCTTTTTTCTCTTTCGCTTTTTGCTGACATGTTTAAGGCTGAGAATGCAGATCCAGTAATTGTGGCTCCTGATGCTGGTGGTGCAAAACGCGCACAGCGTTTTGCGGGACTTCTTGGATCTCCAATGATCATGCTTGAAAAAACTCGTTCACTTGAAAAAATTCACGTTGTTGAACACATGAAGCTCATTGGTTCATCTGAAGGAAAGGAAGCTGTTATTATCGACGACCTTATTACAAGCGGACAAACCCTCGCAAAGGCAGCGTCGGCTCTCAAGGAAGAAGGCGCTCAGAAAGTAGTAGCATGTGTAACCCACGCCGTATTTATCGATACAACACGAAAAAATCTTGAAAACTCTGAGTTGGACGCACTCTATATCACAGACACAATTCCGCTCCCTAAAGAATATATGTTCGACAAGCTTCATGTCATTTCAGTGGCTCCGCTTCTCGCAGAGGCCATTATGAAGACAAGATAATGGATTAAATCCCCCCGCGGCACAGCCGCGGGGGGATTTTTGACTAAAGGACCTTAATATGTATAATAGGAGCCTATGCAAACAACGCTGAAAGCAACCGCCCGCACTGGCGCGGAAAATGTAAAAACAATCCGTGAAGAAGGGAATATTCCTGCTGTCGTTTACGGCGCAGGTCAGAAAAACCTCTCAATTACTGTACCATTCCGTGAGTTCGTAAAGGCTCGCAAGGAAGTTGGTGAATCTGGCGTCCTCACACTCGAGCTCCCAGACGGAAAGGTTTCTGCTCTTATTCATGAAGTTTCCGATGATCCTGTTAAAAGCGTTCCACAGCACGTAGATTTTCTTGCTGTTGACCTTTCAAAGCCAATTACGGTTCATGTTCCGATCGAATTCGTTGGAACATCACCTGCAGTGAAGGGAAGTCTCGGTACTCTTGTAAAATCATTCCACGAAATCGAACTTACTGGTCTCTCAAAAGACCTTCCACAAACCGTTAGTGTTGATATTTCAACTCTCGATGCGGTTAACAGCCATATTTCTGTAGGTAGTCTCAAACTCCCAGCAGGAGTTACTGCCA
Organism: uncultured Candidatus Saccharibacteria bacterium; assembly: GCA_964603145.1. Lineage (GTDB taxonomy): Bacteria > Patescibacteriota > Minisyncoccia > Phycocordibacterales > UBA9973 > CAITQP01. The sequence goes on from CAZRTW010000006.1 coordinate 11,504, forward strand.
CTGCGAAAGAAGCTGAAATCATCGTTTCAATCGCGGCTGTTAAGGAGGAGAAAGAAGAAGTTGCAGCTCCAATTGACTTTGCTTCTATCGAAGTTGAAAAGAAGGGCAAGAAGGAAGAGGAAGCAGCCCCTGCCGAATAGTCTCTCGAAAGGTCACGAAATCTTAAAAGTCACGTATGCTATAATAAGAGAACCCGTAAGGGTTCTTTTGTTTATATATGAAATCAAAACTTCTTATTTATTTCCTGACTGTAATTCTTATCGGAAGCCCATTATTCTCCCTTATCACGCCAGCATCAGCTGAATTTGACTGTCTTACATTGAACTCAAGCTCGAGTTCAGCCGACCGTACCTTCTGTCAAAACCAACTCACACAGCTTGAAGAGCAGCTTAAGGCTCTTAACTCTCAGCTCGCAAGCCAAAAATCACACTCTGGTAGCCTTCAGGGTGATATTAATGTGCTCACAACAAAAATTAAGGCAAAGACGACCGAGATCAAATCCAAGCAAATTAAAATTTCACAACTTTCAGAATCTATTACTGAAAAGCAGAGTGCGATTAAAACACTCGATGAGAAAATTGATCGAGAAAAGGACTCTCTTGCCCAACTCATCCGGAAAACCGATCAAATGGACCGCACAACACTCGTTTCGTTTCTTATCTCATCAAAATCACTTTCGGAATTTTATTCTGATGTAAGCCGTTATGACACACTGAAGGAAGAAGTAAAAAACTCCGTAGATAATATTAATACGATCAAAGGTGTGACCCAACAGAAAAAAGCTGAACTCCTTAAGGAACAGGATCAGACCTTTGACGAAAAACAGAATCTCCAGCAAATCCAGAAAACTCTTTCAGTAGAACAGACAAACCAGAAAAGCTTGCTCTCTATAAGTAAAAATAAGGAAAAAGAATATCAAAAGGTTATTGCGGATCAGCAGGCAAAGGTAGCACAAATTAAAGCAAAACTCTTCACACTCGCGGGTGGTAGTCAGGCAATTCGCTTTGATGTTGCACTGCAATACGCGAATCAAGCCTCGGCAAAAACTGGCGTTGATCCAGCATTCCTTCTTGCCGAACTCACACAAGAGTCAAACCTCGGTGCGAACGTTGGTAGGTGTTATCTCACCGATATCACGACCGGTGCCGGTGTAAACATTACATCTGGAAAAACATATCCGAATGTTATGAAAGCATCGCGTGATGTGCCGCCATTCCTTGAAGTTACATCTCGACTTGGATATGACCCTATGAAAACTGCAGTTTCTTGTCCGATTGCAGGCGTTGCCGGTTACGGAGGAGCGATGGGCCCTGCGCAGTTTATTGCATCAACATGGAAACTGTTCGAAAAGCGACTCAAGGTTGCGCTCGGACGTGACGCAAACCCATGGGTGGCGGAGGACGCCTTTATGGCCTCTGCAATGTATCTCGCTGACTTGGGGGGCACCGGCAAAAGCGCAAGTGCTCAATTGAGAGCAGCATGTAAGTACTATGGCTCTGGAGGAGCAACCTGTTCGTACGGCCGTTCAGTTCAGTCACTTAAGGTGAAAATTCAGGCTGATATTGACTACCTCAATCAGTATGGCATTTCTCGTCGATAATATCCTTATTTATAGGCATATTTGCTAAAACCAGGCACCCGTGCTAATGTATTTACCTATGCAAAAAGGAATCCACCCAACATACAACGGAGCAGCCAAGGCAACTTGTGTTTGTGGCGCTACTTATAAAGTAGGCTCAACCAAGGACGAGCTCAATGTTGAAATCTGTTCAGCATGCCATCCTTTCTACACTGGTAAGGAAAACATTCTCGACACCGCAGGTCGTCTTGATCGCTTCAAGAAGCGCCAGGCAACTGCAACTACGCTCAAAGCTAAGAAAGCAACCAAGAGTTAGGGTATCGAAAACCGCACAGCCGCGAAAGCGGCTGTGCGGTTTTCTTGTATACTGTATACAGTATACGGTATACCAAATACTATGAATTTAATCGACCGCATCCAAGAACTTAAAAAGGATCACAATACCTCATACCTCGCCGAGAGCTATGAGAAGCTTTGTCGTGAGGAAGAAATTGTCCGTGAAATGCTCGGCGGTGAAAGTGATCTTCACGACATGGCAGTAAAGGAACTCGAGCTTATCGAAACACAAAAACACGGCATCGAGGCAGAGATCAAAAAAATTGAAGAAGCTGACAAGGAAGAAGAGCAATTTCCGAATGAAATCGTGCTTGAACTTCGCGCAGGGGCAGGTGGTGACGAATCAAGTCTTTTTGCCGCAGAACTTGCAGGAGCGTACCAAGCATTCGCAGAAACAAAAGGTTGGAGCTGGAAAAAGTTAGAAGGTTCCACTTCTGAAGTAGGCGGGTACAAAGAAGCTTCATTCGAAATTCGCGGAAAGGATGTGTACAAAATTATGCGCTACGAAACTGGTACGCATCGTGTTCAGCGCATTCCTGACACAGAAAAGAACGGACGCATTCATACATCAACAATCACAATTGCAGTTTTGCCAATCCGCAAAAAAGTTAAGTTTGAAATTAATCCATCAGATCTCGATATGGAATATTCTCGTGGTGGGGGAAAGGGCGGACAAAACGTCAACAAAGTTGAAACAGCTGTTCGTCTAATCCACAAGCCAACAGGCATTGACGTACGTGCAACAAGCGAACGCTCACAGCTCGCAAACCGCGAAAAGGCCATGGAAATTTTGACTGCAAAACTCCAGATGCTCAAAGAGCAAGAAGAGCACGCTAAATATTCAGCTGAACGAAAAAACCAAGTGGGTACAGCAGACCGTTCTGAAAAAATTCGTACCTACAATTTCCCGCAGGATCGCGTGACTGATCACCGTATTAAGCAATCGTTTTCAAATCTTCCAGGTATTATGAGCGGAAAGCTAGACAAGATTTTTGCGGCCCTAGAGAGCGGTGAAGTAGGTGGCGAAGATGATGAGTAATGAGAGAGAATGGCTTCTTCGTGAAAAATATAAAGGGGTAGAATCACCTGAATTTTTTGCTGATCTTAAACGAATTGAAAATGGGGAACCGGTAGATTATGTTATCGGATTTTCGAAGTTTTTGGGCTGTCATATTGATCTATCAAAAAAGCCACTCATTCCTCGCACTGAAACAGAATATTGGGTAGAAGGGGCACTAAATGAAATTGCGACTGATAAGCCGATCAAGATTCTTGATGTATTTTCAGGAAGTGGATGTATCGGTATTGGAGCACTTTCGCGCCTGCCGAATGCGCAGGTGGACTTTGCCGATCTTGAGCCAAATGCAATTGAACAAATAAAAATCAATCTCGAAAAAAATGCCGCCAATTCATCCCGATATGTGGTATACCAATCGGATGTATTCGACAGTATTCCGGCAGAAAAAAGATACGATGTCATTTTTGCTAACCCACCCTATATAGGTGTGAAAAACAAACAGCGGGTACAGGATTCTGTTTTTTATTATGAGCCCCACAACGCACTATTTTCAGGTGAAGACGGTATGCCTCTAATCAACAAGACTCTCACGTCACTTAAAGAGAGGCTTACACCAAACGGAGTATTGTATCTTGAATTTGATGACATCCAGCAAATTCTCCTTGAGAAGATTCTTGTTGGTCTTGGTTTTACTAACTACTCATTTTATAAGGACCAATTTGGGCTTGTGCGCCTGGTAAAAGTATTGCGTAGCTAGGGCATACATGGTACCCTTATTGTAGTAGTTTGTTTCTCATGTGCGCCTTGTTATGCAGGGATTGTACGGGCAACGTGCTACGCGGAGACCATCGAGGTCTTCGATTAATAAGTTTCGCGCGTGCGCCGCGTTTGCGCACAGTAATTAGGTATGGCAAAAAAGCTTTACGTTGGGGGTATTCCTTACTCTTCAACAGACGCAGATCTCAAGGCCCACTTTGAACAGCTCGGCCCTGTTGAATCAGCACTCATTATCATGGATAAGATGACTGGTCGCTCGAAAGGTTTCGGATTCGTTGAAATGACGAATGACGCTGATGCCATGAAAGCTGTTGAGACTCTCAACAATACGGACTTCCAGGGACGCAAGCTTACAGTTTCTGAAGCTCGCCCACAGGAACGCCGCTTCTAATCTAAATTTAGAATCGACACACTTACAGCAAAGCCCCGCCTCACGGCGGGGCTTTGCGTTGCTGGATACAGAATTTTCTGCTATAGTTTTTTCGACCCAAATTGGGGTCATTTTAGTGCTCGGTCTGCTCTCTAAGTATTTTTACAGATAGGTAAGCCTTCACAAATTAGTGCCCTGTGTGTGCTCGTAGGAGAGTGGTAGAACGCTGTCCTGATATGAGTACATATAAAGTCGTCGCTCGGAAACAATGCATATTGTGTGTGCTCGTAGTTCAGTGGTAGAACGCTGTCCTGATAAGACAGAGGTCGTAGGTTCGATTCCTACCGGGCACACACAGCATACATTTTTCCTCGCTAGACTTTATAATCCATAGGTCGAGGTTCAATCGGCCGGGCACACAGAGAGCAGTAATGCTTACTTATTTGGACTTTGAAAAGGTCGTTTTTTTCGTGTATAATCCTGCGGGTGAGAAGTGTTTGGACACTTCTTCCTACAGCCCTTTAGACATATTTATGGCAGTAATCGACAAAAAAGCTTGGCGTGAAGCACTTCTGGTGTTCGGACGAATGTCCGGCTGGGTTGCTACTCCTATCCTAATTGCGCTCTTTCTCGGAAGATGGCTCGATGCTAAAAAGGGGACAGGAAATTTTTGGTTTTTCGTTCTGATCGGAGTTGGATTTCTTTTGTCAGTGTTTGGCATCTATCGCGAATCAAAAAAATACCAGCGAGCGCTTGAGAGACAAGAACAGAAAGAAAAGCTTGAACACAAACAATAAGCATGGAACTCGAACACACAACAACCGAATCTGAGATTCACACCGAAGAAGCGACTACAACTTCTCATACTGAAGCTGTTTCTACTGCAATTCCGCACGAAGCAGTTGCTGGTGGTCATGAACTCAAACACGAACAGACTCTCTACGCTGAACCGATACTGCACACTGGCCCAATTACCATTACAAACGCCCTCATCACAAGTTGGGCAACGGTAGGCATCATTATTGTCATTGCGCTTATTCTTCGACTTTCGATAAAAAAGATTCCTGGGAAATTACAACATGCCTTCGAGGTGCTTATCGATGGAGGTATGAACCTCATGGATCAGGTTACTAATGATCGAAACATCACCCGAAAAGTATTTCCGATTGCAATCAGCATTTTCTTTTTCATACTCATCAGCAACTGGATCGGTCTTTTGCCACTCGTTGGACTTGGTATTATCGAACATGGCGACACATTTGTTCCATTCCTCCGCTCTGGAACTGCTGATCTCAATACAACAATCGCGCTTGCGGTTACGTCAGTTATCGGTGCAAACATTTTCGGTATCTTTAGTATCGGTGCTTGGAAAATGCTGAACAAGTACATCAACTTGAAAATTCTGGGAACTATTTTTACAAAAATTCGTAAGGATCCAGTAACTATCTTGGTTGCACCGATTACATTTGCTGTCGGTATCATTGAAATTGTCGGAGAAGGAGCAAAAATTGCATCACTGTCACTACGTCTCTTCGGTAACGTATTTGCAGGTGAAGTTCTTCTTGCCTCCATGACTGCAATGATTGCGTATCTTGTACCGATCCCATTCCTATTCCTCGAAGTTTTCGTGGGCATCATTCAAGCCTTCATTTTCTCGATCCTCACCGTTGTCTACTTCACTATTGCGGCCCAAGATCATGATCACGATGAGGAGCATGACCATGGGGAGCACGCGGATGAACATGGAGCACACGTGCTCGATGAAATTCCGGGTGATGCAGTAGAGGAGAGGAAGGTTGGTGTAGGGGCTTAGCTTGAGCTTTACCTTGTGGTATTCTCATGTGGATGCCAAAAGGTAAAGGTCAAGACATTATTAGTTAATCGAAACAATATTTCTATGGAAAATACAGTTGTAACAGAACATATTCCGGAAATCGCGAAAGCTATTGCGATCGGCTTTGGTGCCCTTGGCCCAGGTCTCGCAATCGGATGGATCGGTTCGAAAGCTATGGAAGCTATCGGCCGCAACCCAGAAGCTGGAAGCAAGATCTTCGTTCCGATGCTTATTGCAGCCGCTTTTGCGGAAGCAATCGCCATCTACACGCTTGTTGTTGCGCTTTCAATCAAGTAAGCAGTTAGAAGATTTGAGCCAGGCTCAAATCTTCGCTACTGCATACTTGCAGAAACAGTTTTAAATTTTCATTTTAACTTTTTAATTTATTCCAATGGATTCACTTATCGAAACATTTCACCTCGACTGGAAACTAATGGTTGCTCAAGTTGTAAACTTTGCGATCGTATTTACAGTGCTCTACATTTTTGCAATCAAACCGCTCATGAAACTCATGGACGAGCGCGGTAAACGAATCCAGTCAGGGCTCGATAATGCTGACAAGCAAGAAGAGCTTCTCAAGAATGCTGAAAAGGAATATCAAGCAATGGTTGCAAAAACCAATGCTGAGGCAGTTGCCAAAATGCAGGAGGTCAAGCGTGAGGCTGAAGCAAAAAGCCACGCGATGATGGAGGAAGCACAGGCCGAGATCGCGAGCGCGAAGGCACTCGGTCTTAAGCAGATTGAGGCTGAAAAGCAGAAGGCAATGGAGGAGATCCGCAAAGAAGCAGTGACTCTTATAATTTCTGCGACCGAAAAAGTGCTTGGTAATGTGGCTGAAGGTAAAGTCGAAGCCAAACTTGTTGAAGAGTCCATCAAAAATATCTAGTTATGAAAAAAGGTGATATTAAAAATTTAGCCCATGCTCTTCTCGAGATGACAGACGGAGAATCGGAGGCGGTAAGAGAAAAAGCCGTAAAGGAATTTGCGGCCTACCTCCAAAAAAACCGACTCCTTTCCAAGGCAGAGAAGATCATGAAGGAATATCGGACACTCTACAACGAGAAACACAGTATCCTGGAAGCCTCCGTCACATTAACCGCACGACTTCCGGAACATACAAGAATCGAACTTCGCGAAGCCCTAAAGAAAAAGTTTAAAGCGAAAGAGGTGCACATGCTGGAAAAAGTCGATCAACGAGTTCTCGGAGGAATAAAAGTTAAGATCGCTGATATGGTTTACGACAGCACGCTCAAGAACACCCTTACTCAATTAGAAGCACAGTTACTCAAATAATATGACTACAAAAAATCTTATAATCGAAAATCTGAAGAATGAAATCGCGCGCTTCAAAAAAGACGTAAAAGTTGAACGCGTAGGTACCGTACTTGAAGTTTTCGACGGCATCGTGCGTGCTTCAGGGCTCACCGCGGTCAAATCATCTGAAATGGTGACTTTTCCAAACGGAGTGACGGGTGTTGCTCTAAACCTCGATGAAGATACAGTTGGTATCATTGTTCTCGGTGACTACACAAAAATTAAAGAAGGTGACGAAGTTAAAGCAACAGGAAAAATTCTTGAAATCGGCGTAGGTGACGCTATGGTTGGCCGTGTTGTCGACGTCCTTGGAATGCCAATCGATGGGCAAGGCGCAATTAAAGTAGAGAAAAACTATCCAATTGAACGCGTGGCTTCAGGTGTTATTACTCGTCAGTCAGTTGACCAGCCAATGCAGACTGGTATTAAGGCTATCGACGCTCTCGTGCCGATCGGCCGAGGACAGCGTGAGCTCATCATCGGTGACCGTCAGACAGGTAAGACCGCAATCGCGATCGACACAATCTTGAACCAAAAAGGTCAGAACATGAAATGTGTCTATGTTTCAATCGGTCAGAAGGATTCAAAACTCCGCAAACTTGAAACTCGTCTTCGTGAAGGAGGCGCAATGGAATACACCACGATCGTTTCTGCGGGAGCATCAGATCCTTCAGCGCTTTCATATCTTGCTCCGTATGCCGGAGTTTCTATTGCAGAATATTTCATGGATAAAGGCGAAGATGTGCTTATCATCTACGACGATCTTTCTAAACACGCAGTTGCATACCGCGAAATCTCGCTCCTTCTTCGCCGCCCACCAGGCCGTGAAGCGTACCCTGGAGACGTGTTCTATCTTCACTCTCGTCTTCTTGAACGTGCTTGCCGACGTAACAAAGAATACGGAGGTGGATCAATTACTGCGCTTCCAATCATCGAAACACAGGCTGGTGACATCTCTGCATACATTCCGACAAACGTGATCTCTATTACTGACGGTCAGATTTTCTTGGAAACTGATCTCTTCTATAAAGGTATTCGCCCAGCGATTAACGTTGGATTCTCAGTGTCTCGCGTGGGAGGATCTGCTCAGATTAAGGGTATGAAGAAAGTTGCTGGAACACTCAAGCTCGACCTTGCGCAGTTCCGCGAACTCGAAGCATTCTCACAGTTCGGCTCGGATCTCGACGAAGCTACAAAGAGCCAGCTCGAACGCGGACGCCGCTCTGTTGAAATGCTCAAGCAACCGCAATATTCTCCAGTTCTTGTCGAGCACCAGATCATTGCGCTTTACGCGCTCGTGAAGGGCTACATGGACTCTATTGCCGTAGCTGACATCCAACGTTTCCAGACAGAACTCATTGAATACGTTGAGAGCAATGCAAAGACATTTATGAAGCAGGTTCGCGAAAAGAAAATGTGGGAAGAGGATGGTGAAGCCGAACTTAAGTCTGCAATCGAAGAATTCAAGGGAGTATTTAAATAGATTTAAGATTTAGGAAGTAAGATTTAAGAATAAGATGTGTTTCTCTAAATTAATAATTCATAAATCCTACATCTAACCATTATTGCTGGAACCAAAGAAATTAAACGCCGAATTAAATCGGTCAAAAACACGAAGAAAATCACGAAAGCTATGGAGCTCGTGTCTGCTTCGAAAATGAAGCGAGCTATCAACAGCGCGCTTGGTTCACGCGCCTATGCGAGCTACTCATGGGAAGTGCTCGAGTCTCTTGCCGAATTCGTAACAGATACAAAAAATCCGCTTCTCACAAAGCGTGAGACAGGGAAGACGCTCATCGTTTTCATTACTTCAAACCGCGGACTCTGCGGCGGATACAATTCTCAAATCACTCGAAAAGTCATTACGACACTTCGCGAGAGCAAAGATACTGAAACAGAATTCATTTCAGTCGGAAAGAAAGGGGAGGGAGCACTCCGACGAATGGGCCAAAGTGTGATCGCTTCATTTAACGAACTTCCTGATTCTCCAAAGCTCGCCGATGTCTATCCGATCGCAAACTATGTTATCGATCTCTACAAGCAAGGTGACTACAAAGAAATCCGCGTTGCATACACCGACTTCGTTTCTGCTCTCTCGCAAATACCGCATGTTCGCACAATCTTGCCGGTATCAAAGACTGCCATCGCTAGCGAGATCGAGGAAGCCAAAACCACAGCGCCACACGTTTCCGCCGATTACACCTTTGAACCAGATTACGAAACGCTCATGAGTCTCATTCTGGAAAAAGTCGCCCGCATGCGTGTGTATCAAATGATCCTCGAATCTTCCGCCTCCGAACACTCCGCCCGCATGATTGCCATGAAGAACGCATCGGATGCCGCAGGAGAAATGATCGATGACCTCACGTTAGCCTTTAACAAAGCCCGTCAGGCAAACATTACCCAAGAAATTTCTGAAATTTCCGCAGGTATGGCCAGCGTAAGTTGACGCGCACTCGGCGTCATCCTCGGCTTGACCGAGGATCCAGTATTCAAAACCTGGATCCCAAATCAAGTTTGGGATGACACAATACGAACAAAATTATTAGAAAAACATTATTAATTTTAGTAGCCAAATTATTATGAAAGGAACAATTAAAACAATTATCGGGCCAGTCGTCGACATCGAATTCGGAGATAACATTCCGGCCGTATACAATGCACTCGAAGTGCAGCTTGAAGGACGAAAGCTCGTCCTCGAAGTTGCGTACAACCTCGGTGGTAACGCAGTCCGTGCAATCGCCATGGACACGACTGACGGCCTCGCTCGAGGCATGGAAGTTGTCGACACCGGCGCTCCAATCTCTGTGCCAGTCGGAAAGCAGACACTCGGACGTATCTTCAATGTTCTTGGAGATGTGATCGATGGAAAGGCTGCTGCCGACCGCTCAAAGACACTTCCAATCCACCGCAAGGCGCCAGAGTTCACTGCTCAGGCAACCAAGGTGGAAATTCTTGAAACTGGAATCAAGGTCATCGACCTTATCTGTCCAGTTCTTAAGGGAGGAAAGGTTGGTCTCTTCGGAGGCGCGGGAGTCGGAAAGACTGTCGTCATTCAGGAGCTCATTCACAACATCGCATCTAATCACGGAGGTTACTCTGTATTTGCTGGAGTTGGAGAGCGAACTCGTGAAGGTAACGACCTCTACCATGAAATGAAAGATTCAGGCGTGCTCGACAAAGTGGCCATGGTGTTCGGACAAATGAATGAACCGCC
>CAZRTW010000007.1:0-18582 GCA_964603145.1 uncultured Candidatus Saccharibacteria bacterium
TTCCTGTACCACAAGCCTGTCCTGTTGTAGGACTGAAGCCTGTTGTTCCTGTACATCCTGGAACCAAGCCACCAGTAGTAGTACCACCGGTTGCGTTAGCAACAGTACGTGACATAGGACCGAAGTAACCTGTTGCTGGGAGATTGTGAGACGCCTGCCATGCAGTGACTGCAGCCTTAGTCAAGTTACCGAAGTAACCTGTAGCTGGAGTAACTCCAAGCATTGTCTGGAGAGCTGTAACATCTGCGCCTCGTGAACCAACCTTAAGGTTGATGTTGTATGTGTACGCCATTGCTGACGCTGCACCGAGAAGCATGCTAGCTCCTGCAACCAATCCCAAACCAGCTTTCGCGATTTTTGAGTTGAGTTTAGTCATAGATAAAAAAACTAATAAAGAAAATGTTTTATGGGGTGACGAGCTCGACGTTAGAATTTTTACATTCTTAGTGCCCATCCCCGTTTACATTTTATGTCGAGCGATAAAAAAACCGCTGACAGTTCTCTTCCCTATTTTTAAGAGGGAGCGAACTATTTTTTATTTTTTCTAAAAGAAAAAATAAAAAAGATTTGCTGCCGTGTCGACATGGCATCTTCCGAGATTTGCGAGACCGACATGAGACGAAAAATTCGGCTCACATTCATTCTCCGCACTCCCCAAGAAGTAATACGGACGACACACTGAAAAACAAGTTCCTCAACGCACGTATGCACCGAAAAAAACTTAAAGTAAATTTCGACACACGCCTATCGAGCGATGAAGTACGTAAGAACATTTCAATATTTCTTACGCTATGCTGTTTTCAATGATCGAACCGTGTGTACTCTCCGAAGAGTACGGAAAGACGAGAGGCCTATCCTCCGCCCCGCACTTCGGAAAATACCTCTTTGACGCAGCACAGTCGCGCACTCTCGTGCACGTCCAATACTGCGTAAACACATTATATTATTAGGCCTCAATAACGGCAAAATAATACTGTGTGGATAACCCAATACGTCGAAAAAGAAACGGTGGAGCTTGTGACTCCAGCGCAAACTATTTTCGGGGTGTTTGGGTTACAGGACCCATACTCGCATAAAATCCGTTAAAAATCAACGGAGACAGCTACGGCGATGGGCCCATGTCTATATCTACGAAACAATTTCAAAATAGTGACAAAAACCCCGCGAGCTCTGCTCGCGGGGTTTTTGTCACTTCCCTACCTCAACCTATACACACTCCATCGCTTCTCACCTTCCTTAACCAAAACTCCTTCGTGGACCAGCGCGAGAAGTTCTCGCTGTACTGTCTTTTCACTGATGTCCTTTAGAATTGATGTTATGTCTTTTATGGATACTCTGCCTTTACTTCGAACAACATTAAGGACATCGTTGCGCCGTGCGATCTTCATCCCAATATCGCTTTTCTTTGCAAAGGACTCTGTCCTCATCGGTACATGTGATTGGTATTGGCTTGGAAAGTTTGTGATCTTTTGAGTTTGTATTTGTCCTTTAAAAATTTCTTGTCCTTTATGAATTTCTGGAATCGGCACAGGCTCTGGTGGAACATCAAACATGGTAGGTGTGAGGAGAATATTTGCATATCCTGGATGTGTCGCAACCATAACTTTTTTATCACCATAGAGCTTCTTAATTTCAGCGCTCGTCTTCTCCAATTCAGTGACTAAAATCTGACCATTCATTTCGGAAACAAGGCCAATAGTTGATGCGAGTTTAATGAGTGAACTAGTCTCTTCAATCGTACGAACAACTTCGTCGGCAAGCGCATAATGGGGTTCGCTTGATCGAGCTCCGATCTTTCGGACAGATCCATGGATGGAGAGTGAGAGGCTTCGAAGTCTAGGGCGGATTGGCTCTGATTCAGAAACAAAGTCCGTTACCATGTAAATGGCTGTTACAATCTTGTCTGTCTTTTTAATCATTACGGACATTGAAGCGTGTTTCTCCCGAAAAGCAAATTCAGCTTGCTCTGTAAGGCTTTGTCCGTTAGAAAACATATTATCCTCTCTTGTGTCTTTTTGTTCCATAGAAATATGAGCTGGATTTTTTACGACCGTTAGGTCAAAGTAAAGTCCGTTACAGGTGTGAGTATACGCCTTGTTGTATAAAAGACAAGTGTGGTGGAGCTCGGTTCCCTAACGCAACCTGGGAACCGAGCTCCTAAGTTTTCACGCAGAGTCTTTAGAAATTTTTTAAAAGATTTATGCGCATTTTTATGATAAAATTTGTGCATATATGCCACGAAAGAAAGCTGAGGAAGAGGAAGAAATTGAGGAGAAACCAGCCAAGAAAGGAGGATCAAAAAAATCTGCAAATAAGGGTGGAGGAAAACTAAAAGAAGAGACGCGCCACACAATTCTTGGCGTGATCTTTTTGGTTCTCGCCCTCTTCTTTTTAATCTCTGGATTTGGTGCAGGCGGTATTGTTGGAGTCTCAACAAAAGAACTGCTCGTCTATCTTCTTGGGGTTGGCTACGCACTTGCTCCCCTTCTCTTTGCCGTGCTCGGTATTACATTTTTACGTAGCGGTCGTCCGGAAATTTCTGGCACACAAGTCGTTGGATCAGTACTCTTTGTGCTCGGATCACTCGGCCTCATTGATATCGGAAGTGGCGGAGCACACGCAGGTGGAAAGATCGGACAATTTTTTGGATACATGTTTGTTGCACCATTTGAAACGGCTGGAGCAATTTTGTTCTTAAGCGCTGCCCTACTCATTTCTATTGTCATTCTTTTTGACGAACGACCGCTTCTTACTGTTTTCAAAAGTCTTTTCGACCGCATTCGAAACATGTGGAGCACACGACGCGAAGAACGTCGCGCAAATCGCGAACTCGTGGTCAACAACGGCACGAGCGACGATGATGAAGAGGAGCTTCCTCCCCCACCAGAAGAAGATGAGGAGATCGAAGAGGAAGAAGAGACTCTCATTATGTCCGAGGCGGTGCCAGTCAATAAAAAGAAGCCTGTCATGCGCCGACACTCTTCGTATGTTCCCCCTCCACTTGATCTCTTGAAACGCGACTCCGGCAAACCAAACGTCGGCGACGTTAAGGCAAACGCAAACATCATCAAGCGTTCTCTTTCAAACTTCGGCATTGAAGTTGAGATGGATGAAGTCACTATCGGTCCATCAGTCACTCGCTATGCACTCAAGCCTGCAGAAGGAGTAAAGCTCTCGCGCATCGTGGGTCTCCAAAACGATCTCGCTCTCGCTCTCGCCGCTCACCCTATCCGTATCGAAGCGCCAATTCCGGGTAAGTCACTTGTTGGTATTGAAATTCCAAACAAGGGAAAATCTACTGTTGGCCTTGCTTCTCTTCTTTCAGACGACAAGTTCTCGCACGCAGAAAAACCGCTCATGGTGGCACTTGGACGCGGAATCAACGGCTCTGCTCACTTTGGCAATATGGCAAAAATGCCACACCTGCTCGTGGCTGGTGCAACCGGTTCCGGAAAATCTGTAACCATTCACTCTATTATTACGTCTCTCCTCTACCGAAACGGACCAGATGATCTTCGTATGATTATGGTGGACCCAAAGCGTGTGGAGCTTACACTCTATAAGAACATCCCCCACCTTCTCACTCCGGTTATCACTGACGCAAAGAAAGCAATCTTGGCGCTCAAATGGGCTGCAAAGGAAATGGATCGCCGTTATGACATTCTTGAGACAGAATCAGTTCGTGATATCGAGAGTTACCACAAAAATATCGTCGGCGACAAGAAAAAGAATGTTACTGAAGAAGGGGGTCCTGATCCGATGCCATATATAGTCATTATCATTGATGAATTGGCAGATATTATGCAGAGCTACCCTCGCGAGCTTGAAGCAGCGATCGTCCGCCTTGCCCAGATGTCCCGAGCTGTCGGTATCCACCTTCTCCTCTCAACCCAGCGTCCATCGGTCAACGTCATTACTGGTCTCATTAAGGCAAACGTTCCGTCCCGTGTCGCCCTCCAGGTATCTTCACAGATCGATTCCCGCACAATTTTGGATGCAGGAGGCGCTGAAAAACTCCTTGGGGCTGGAGATATGCTTTACGCTGCCGGAGACATGCCACAACCTGAGCGTATTCAGAGCGCGTTTATTTCCGAATCAGAAGTTAAATCAGTTGTTAAATTTATTATAGACAACAATGAATCTGACGGCGCCGATGAAATTGTCCTTGCCGGCAGTGTTTCCCCTGACAAAACAATCTTCGATGCTTCTCTCGAAGATGAAGGCGAGGAGGACGAATTATATGAAGATGCACGCTCTACAGTTATTGATGCAGGCAAAGCCTCTACCTCGTACCTCCAGAGAAAACTCGGTATTGGCTATGCTCGTGCCGCACGTCTCATTGATATTTTGGAAGAAAAAGGCGTGATTGGCCCCGGCTCTGGTGCAAAACCACGCGACGTACTCATCAAGCCAGGCGATGGCATGATGGATGTGCCTGCAGATTCTGAATAACTATGGTAACCGGCATCTACGCAAAAAAACTTGTTCGAACCCTCGGCTTTGTTCTACTTTTTGCCATTATTATCGGTTACGGCGTATGGAGGAGTCGCGACATTCTCTTTGGCATCAATCTCACCGTTGCTGGTATTCAAAATGGAATGGAAACAAAGGAGCCACTCCTCTCTTTCTCTGGCACAGCAAAGCATGTTTCGAACCTTGCAGTGAACGGACAAACAATCGCGGCAGCTGAAGACGGATCATGGCAGGACACAATTGCTCTCCTTCCCGGCTACAACGTCATCACCATATCCGCAACTGACAAATTTGACCGCACTATCAAAAAAACATACCAAGTCTTTTATGTAGTCGAAAAAATACCCCTACAGCCAGTTTTAGAAACGCCTGAGACCGAAGAAACACCAGCTGAAACGCCAGTATAGTTATCCCCATTCCCTACTCGTCTAAATAGAGGTATACTGTGAACGATCGTTCACGTAATGGAAATTTATCAATAATTAGAAATTTTTATGGCAGGATTTAAAAAGAAGGAACCAAAAGAAAAAAAGGAATCTGGTATGGCAATTGATGACACCATCAAATCGATTCAAACCAAATTCGGCGAAGGCTCCATCATGAAGCTCGGCGACGCACCGAAAGTCGACATCGACGTTATCCCCTCCGGATCGATGGGTCTCGACATGGCACTCGGCGTCGGCGGTATTCCGCGTGGACGCATTATTGAAATCTTTGGACCAGAGTCTTCTGGTAAAACCACGCTCGCTCTCCACATCGTGGCCGAAGCTCAGAAGAAAGGCGGAGTCTGCGCATACATCGATGCAGAACACGCAATGGATCCGGTTTATGCAAAAAATCTCGGTGTAAACATCAACGAGCTCCTTATCGCCCAGCCTGATACCGGAGAACAAGGCCTTGAAATTTGTGAATCATTGGTGCGCAGTGGGAAAATTGCCGTCGTTGTCATCGACTCTGTTGCTGCACTTACTCCAAAAGATGAAATCGAAGGCGACATGGGAGCACAGCATGTTGGAAAGCAGGCTCGTCTTATGTCTCAAGCGCTCCGTAAGCTCACTGCTATTGTTTCAAAATCAAACACAGTAGTTATCTTCATCAACCAGATTCGTATGCAGATTGGCGTGATGTTCGGCAATCCTGAAACAACTCCAGGTGGAAAGGCTCTCAAGTTTTACACATCAGTCCGTCTCGATATCCGCCGTATCGCTCAAATAAAAAAAGGAGAAGAAGTTGTCGGTGGCCGCACCCGAGTAAAAGTAGTCAAAAATAAAGTAGCTGCTCCATTTAAACAGACTGAATTCGATATTATCTACGGCGAAGGTATCTCCTACGAAGGCGAGCTTATGGCTCTCGGAGAAAAGATCGGCATCGTAGAAAAATCTTCCGGCGGATCATACACTTACAAGCCAAAAGATAAAGAGGAAGTAAAAATGGGCCGTGGTTATGACGCAACTCGTACTTTCCTTAAAGAGAACCCAAAGATGGAAAAGGAAATCGAAAAAACCATCCGCGGGCGTTTCTCTGAAATTCAAGTTCCAAGCTCTGGAGAATAATCTCCCCTTCCCTCTATACTGGTATTTTTTTGCCCCGAAAAGTTTTTACTTTTCGGGGCTTTGGGTGATGAAATAATCTTAATTCGCTCCAGGATATCCTTCATTTTTTAAAATATCATCTGGTGAGATAACAACATCAGTGACGTCATGGAAGAGCTTATCGAACTTTAGCACGTATTCATGCTTGAATGTGTGCATATTTCTGAGTTCATTTCCAAAACAAGCGTGCGTGTCGTTTTGGATTTCAAGCGCTACATACATTGGTCCAATATCAGGCCGCATCGGTGAAACAAATTTATAATAGTAACGGCCTTTATATTCGACCGTATACACTAAAATAGCATCGCCATCAATTGCAGCTTCGTCCCTTGGTTCAAATGAGGTCGGAAATGCCCCCAAAAATCCATCTTCCTCATCTTTGTAATCTACAAAGTGGAGGAGCTTCCGAAAACATAAGTCTTCGTCTACTTCATCTTTCGTGAGTATTCTCATACTGTTAAGGTTTTAGTTCATCTAAATTGTCCGCCTGTTTCTTTAATCGGTCAATAGTAGAGGGTGCATAACTTGAAAAAGTCCCCTCTTTCAAGTAGAATCGCATTGCATGGGTATTCCCCTGTGCCCTTACAACTAACCCCTTTTCCCTAAAATATGGCCAAACTCGAATACAACGAAATCCGCACCGGTAAGATCATCATCCATAATGATGAGCCTTGCGAAGTGCTCGATAACCACGTTGCCCGCACCCAACAGCGTAAACCCCAGAATGCGGTAAAACTCCGTTCCCTCAAGACTGGTAAGGCCTATAACGAGGTTTTTCATGTCTCAGACAGCGCAGACGAGGCCGACCTTGAAAAGCGCGAAACCAAATTCCTCTATGCTAGTAAAGGTGAATATTGGTTTGCAGACCCGAAAGACCCTTCAAACCGCTTTAAACTCGACGAGAAACTTCTCGGGGGAAAGGAGCGATTTCTCAAAGCTAATGAACTTGTTAATGCCCTTATTTGGACTAACGATGACGAGGAAGAAGAAACAATTGGTGTTGCTCTTCCAATCAAGATGACTTTTGAAGTTAAAGAGGCTCCTCCGGCTATCAAAGGAGATACTCGCACAGGAGGCTCAAAACAAGTTGTTCTCGAAAATGGTGCCACAATCAACTGCCCTCTCTTCGTGGACGTAGGCGACAAAATTGTTGTCAACACAGAGACAAACGAGTACGTCGAACGCGCGCAGAAATAGTCCTCAATAAAAAAAGAACCGGCCTAGAGCCGGTTCTTTTTTATTTATGATGCTAACATTCCAGTGTCGAGGTTAAGAGAGTAAGGATTCCCATTAACCGTAAATTGTACGTTCTTATTTTTACGCAGAAGATTGAGTGTATTTGTAAAACCGTTAAATGTATACGTCTCCCCTTCAGGAAGTAGTTCCTCTCTTATTTTTTTATTATTAAGAGTAAACGTAAGAATTTTGTTTGACGGATTAATCGCTTTCTCGCAAACGGCCTTGATTTCAAATTTACTATTTTCAAATGTGTAGATCATAGTCTCGTCCATACAGGCATTTTCGCGATCTGCTGTAGTTTTAAGAGCACGCTCATTATGACAGCTTGCTCCAACAGCATACTCTGCGAGCGTTGTAACTTCACCCGTATCAAGATTAAGCTTATTATAGACTAATGTACCTCCTTCCTGACACTCGGCGCCCTCACCGTATGAGCTTCCATAGAGGACTTCATTCGAACTTACAAATGTAACAATCGGCATCTCTTTTTCGTGTGCGGGATTATCAAACGGATATGAATATACTCCACGGGTAAGAAGCGGTTTTGTCTCTTCCCCTTTTTTCTTCAGGAAGAGAAAGGCCGAGTCGGTGCCGGAGAAACAACCGTCCTTTGTTTCAATAATGTATTCACCAGAGAGAAACGGATTATCAATTGTGCCGACTACAGGACACTCTGTGTCGTTAACCGTCACAAAAGTGAGCCGAGGCTCAACAATATTCGCTTCTTCCTTTTTCTCAGTTACAACTCCGGTATCTTCTGTCTTGGTTTCAAAAAGAGAAAGAGTAAACGGCCATGAATGGGAGAGGAAAGACGAAAGGAGGAAGCCAATAACAAAGCCTAAGATAGTGAGGAGAGTGCCTCGAATAAACATATTCATGGGAATATTATGCCATTTCTTGCCTCTCGAAACAATAAGAAAAAGCCCGCGAATGCGGGCTTTTTCTTATGTAAAACTACTTCGCTACGTATGGGAGAAGTCCCATAAAGCGTGCACGCTTTACTGCGAGCGTAACTTTGCGCTGATTACCAGCTGAGAGGCCAGTTCGGCGAGAAGAGAGGATCTTTGCTGTTGGGCCAAGAAACTTCTTCAAGACTTCGACATCTTTGTAGTCGATGTGCTTAATATTGTTTGATGAGAAAAAATCTTGTTTCATTCTAGGGATAAGGGAGAAGTGAAGAGGGCACAGGGCACTTATTCATTCTCACTTGTTAATTTATTAATAATAGTTGATATCATTTTCTCTGCTTCTATAACCAGATCAATAGTTTTAGAAGTATCAATTGTTGGGAACAATTTCTGGGAAAGCAAAAGCTGTGTTTCAAGTTCGGCCGATGATCCGTAAGCAACTTTCAGGAAACGTATATAATCTTTCCTTCCTCGCTTATGCCCTTCGGCAATATTGCTTGGTATTGATATAGCACTTCTTTTTATTTGAGACACTAACCCAAACATTTCTGTCTTCGGGAGCTCGGCACTGATTTTATAAGATTGTTCAGCCAAAAGCATAGCTTTCTTCCAAACAATCAAATCCTTAAAAGAAGTAATGGGCATGGTAATTTGTATTCCCTGTTCCCTTCTTCCTTTTGCCTATTCCCTAGAAAGGAATATCCTCGGCGTTAATATCATCATCCGGATATTCGATCGTTTCGACATCCTTTGGAGCTGATGGAGAATTACTTTGAGGGTCATTTGATCCGGCTACGCTTGTAGAGCTCGTTGCTCCGGTTCGTGGACCAAACTGTACACGATCTGCGACGATTTCAGTGCGATAATTTTTCTTACCATCCTGCCCGTCCCAACTTCGTGTCTGAATGCGCCCTTCCACCATGAGCATGCTTCCCTTCTTCACATACTGTGCGACAGTTTCTGCCTGACGGCCGAACACGACAATATTGTGAAAATCAGTCTGCTCTTTCTTTGCGCCATTCTGATCTTTCCAGACTCGGTTTGTCGCAATAGAGAGTGACGTTACTTTTGCTCCGGAAGGGAGCGCTTTCATTTCAGGATCACGAGTAACGTTTCCGATAATGATCGCTTTGTTGAAAAACATATGCTTAAGCTACAGCCTTATCGTCTACGAGCGCTTCGATCTCGCGATCGATTTCCTCCTTAGACATTTCGGGAGCAGCAGCGTTATCTTTTACATCAGCGCCAGGGCGTCGACGAACGCCGAGGCTTCGCTTACTTGCAAGAGTGTTCTCACGCACAGTTTTAACGATAAGATGTCGAATAACATCATCGCGAAGACGAAGCGTTGCTTCAAGCTTTGCGAGTGTTGTACCCTCCATTTCGAACTTAATCCAACCAAAATATCCCTCCTTGAAGCGTTCGATCTTGTTGTTGATCGTCTTCTCCATTGTATATGCGAGCGTAAGGAGCTTCGGAAATTCTTCCGAGATCGCTACCGCACCCATATCAACAATCACGTTCTTAAGCGCTCCAAATGCTTCTGGGAGGCGCTCTTCAGTGATGCTTGGTGTCAAAAGGAATCCAATCTCATATACAGTGTTATCAGATCCTTCTGTTTGTGTTATTTCTTCCATAAAAACAGGACTTTCATCCTAAAATGCTTAATAATTAAGGCTTTTTGAGCCTTTTGTCTTATCTCGGACCATTGCGATAGGAGTTCAGTCACCTATCGAATAAGACGGGCTTAGATTAACATAAAGAGCTTAATTGGGCAATTAAAATCCAAACACACGTTTTGCATTTTCGGCGAGCTGTTTGCGTACAATTTCTTCATCGAGTTCCTTGATTCGTGCGATTGCCTTCACTACCTCGCGTACATGCATCGGCTCATTCCGCTGTCCGCGAAAAGGAGTCGGCGTGATATAGGGACAATCAGTTTCAGTAAGGATCATATCAAGCGGAGTATTACGCACTACTTCATCATAATCATGAGTAAAAGTAATTACGCCGGTAAATGAGAGTGTGAACCCCATATCAAGAAACATCTTTGCCTCTTCCCATGTTCCCGCAAAAAAATGAATATCCCCTTTTACTTTTGCATGCTCACGCAAAATATCTGCCGCATCTTTGTACGCGTTTCGAATATGGCACATAAGCGGCTTCCCTACTTTGTTGGCTATTTCAATATGTTGAATAAAAACTTTCTTTTGAAGATCTGCCGTACCTTCTTCGAGACGATAATAATCAAGACCACATTCCCCGATAGCTTTCACAACATCCTTTTTAGCCAATTCCTCGTAGTAGGCCATATCAAACTCCTCGCCCTTTGAGGTAAAGGCCTTCCCTTCTTCGCCAAGCTCTTTAGTGTCATGGTACGAAGCTGTTGTGTGAATCGGGTGAAGTGCAACCGACGCGTAAACATCTGGTCCATATTTTTCAGCAAGTTCTACCGCATATGCAGACGTTTTTTGTTGTGTGCCAACATTCATTAGAGCAACACCAGCCTCTTTTGCGCGTTTAAAAACTTCCTCTCGATCTTCATCGAAAGCTTTGAAGTTTACGTGCGCATGAACATCAAAATACTGAGACATATATAATTACACTTTGCGCGGGAACAGTGGCGCACCAAACTTCATTATAGTGAAAGCTTCCGGCCGCTTCTCAGTATAGGTGCCAAGGTGCTGACGAATTGTTTCCGAAGTGCTCGGCATAATCGGGCGGAGCATGTCGGTAATAGCATCAATACCCGCAAGAATATCATATAAGACAGCTTCAGCTTTTTCCGGTTCTGTTTTTATGTGCCGAAACGGCTCTGTACGAGCAATCGTGCGATCAAGGAGTGCGATAAGACTCCAGATTGTGTCCGCAGCTTTCCCTAATTCAAAATTATCAAGAGCCTTTTTGTAAGCTGGAATAACTTCGGTATTAATATGATCCATAATGCTCATTCCTTCAATCCTCTCTACCATGGAAAGCCCATGTACTTCAAACGACACTGGCATTGATGGATATTTTTTAATTGTACCGCCAAGAGAACTCGCCATCGTAAATGTACGCGAGAGCAAGTTGCCAAGTCCGTTTGCAAGATCAGCATTATACGTTTCCTTGAAACGGCTCATAGAAAACGGGCTATCCTCAAATGTTGAGAGTTCCTTTACCAAGAAAAGGCGCAGCGCATCAGTACCGTATTCAACAACGACGTCTTTCGGATTAACCACATTGCCAAGAGTTTTGGACATTTTTACACCACCCTCTCCTGTAACAAATCCGTTGATCACAATCCTGTGTGAATTAGCTACCCCAGCAGCCATAAGCATCGCCTGCCACATTGCAGCTTGGAAACGAAGATTGTCTTTCCCGCAGTACTGTGTTGGCGTTCCATGAATCCAATAATTTTCAAAAAGTGGCTCATGCACAATATTGATTGGCACAACTCCCTCATCTTCCCCTGCAATTTTCTTTGTAGCAGATTCTGCAAAATGCCAGCCGAGCGTTGAGATGTAATTGGTAAGAGCGTCAAACCACACATACATGACATGCTCCTCATCACTAGGAACTGGAATTCCCCATGGCATTTTTGATTTAAGACGGGAAATAGAAAAATCTTCAAGACCGCGAGCTACGAATGCTTTAATTTCATTGTAACGAAATTCAGGTACTACAAAGTCTGGGTGTGCTTCATAAAATGCTGTAAGTTTATCCGTGAATGATGAATATCGGAAGAAATAATTTTCTTCTTCTATTGTTTGGAGTGGCTTCCCTGGGTGAAGCGGGCATTCTCCGTTTACAAGCGCAGAGTCAGTTTTTACCTCTTCACAGCCAACACAGTATTTAGCACTGTAATTTTTTTTGTAGATGTATCCATTTTCATAGCAAAGCGTCCAAAAATGCTGTGCGGCGCTTTCATGGTCAGGGTTGGTCGTTCGAATAAAATGAATATTCGGAAGTAGTCCAAACATTTTTACAGAATCAGTAAAATGCTTAAAGCTCTCGTCAACAAATTCCTGCGGTGTCTTGCCGAGTTCTTTGGCCTTCTCATAAATCTTCATCCCGTGTTCATCAGTACCAGTATTGAAAAAAACATGATCTCCCTCGAGTGTTCGATAGCGAGCAATTACATCGGCTCGCACGAATTCAAGCGCATGACCCAAATGGAGGTCTGCGTTTACATATGGAAGCGTAGTGGTGAGATAAAAATATTTTGGGTTCATATTATAGGGCTATGACTGGAGAAGCCCGCGCTTCTTCTTAACATCTCCTAGGAATTCCATCAAGAGCACGGCCGCTGGGACAGAGAGGATAACTCCCCAGAACCCCGCCAGTGTGAGCCCCACTAAAAGTGAAAGGATCACAATGAGAGATGAGATCCCTACAACCTTCTGGACAATAAGCGGTGCAATGAGATTAATTTCAAACTCATGCACAATAAGATAGAGGCCTGCTACTTGGATAGCACCCGTTCCCCCGGCGGATAGGTATCCTGCGGCGATTGCGGGAACAGCAGCCAGAATGATTCCGAATGGAATGAGCTCAAGAATTGCTGCCGCAGCTGCGAGAAGAAGCGAATATTTAATATCGAAAATAAGGAGGCCGAGATAAATGAGAATACCGACGAGGAGACCAAGAAGGAGTTGTCCTTGAAACCAAAGACCAATCTTGCGCTCGGTGCGATTCCAGAGATCTACAACGTATTCAACATTTCGTGATGGAGAAACAATGCGCAAAAAATTCTCAATTCCTTTTTCAGTAATCGAAAGGTAGAACGAAAGCACGATAAGGACAATAAAGTTAAAAAGACCTCCGAAGATCGTAAGCATAAACTGCACGATGCCCGCATTTGCCGAAGCAGCAATATGCTGAAGGTTTGAAAATACATTTGAAAAACTGATGCCATTAGTTTCTCCGATCGTTGCTGGCGGAACATAGGTACCAATGATGCCCGTGAGCTGATTGATCTGATCAAAGAAAAGCGGTACGAAGAAATAGAGGAATGTGCCTCCGGCGAGCAAAACGAGGAAATAGATAATGATGACGGCGACGGTTCGCCCAACACCATGTTTATGAAAACGCCGAACCGCTGATTCAACAAACGACGCAATAACAATCGACGTAAGAAAAATCGCGAGAAGCTCGCGCATGTAAAAGAGAGCCCAGAGTAGTACACCAATGAGTACGGCGTGGATGATGCTGTCGATGCTTATCTTTACATACCGCTCCTCCTTCGTTTGCATGAACTCATCATAGCATTTTGAGAGGTAAGCGCGAGCCCTTTATTTAAAGCTTAATTTTGCCAAAAATGGCTTTGCGTCCTTAAATGGACCAATAAGAGCAAGGTTTAAGTGCTTAGAAACAAAGATTTCCTTTGCCACTTTTTGGATATCCCCTGCAGTAACGGCACGCACACGAGCTTCAAGTTCTTCCGGTGTGCGAATTTTTTTGCGAAGCACTTCCTGTCCGCCATAAAAATTTGCCCACGCATCACTTGATTCAAGTTCAAGCTTCATATTCCCGATCAGATATTCTTTGGTTTTATTAAGTTCTTTGTCTGATACGCGTTCGGTGCAAAGCTTCTTACACTCTTTCAGAATTTCTGAAACAACTTCCAAAACGCGATCGTTGGATACGCCGGCGGCAACCTCAAAAAAACCATGGTCAGTAAATGGGTCATTCGCGGCGCGCACATAATACGCGACACCGAGTTCTTCGCGAAGCTTAATAAACAAACGAGAGCTCATTCCTCCCCCCAGAATTGTGCCGAGCACAGTGAGCGCAGGATTTCGTTTGTCATACGCATTAAATGTCCGTACGCCAAGCACCAAGTGAGTCTGATCCGTTTTTTTGTATTCAATATGTGTAGCAGGCTTTGTCTGAATATTTTTTGTTGGACCCTTTGGAGATTTTGCAGATGATTTCAGGTGCCCGAATATGCGCGTGATTTCTTTCATCACATTTTTTTCTTTTACCTTCCCTGCCACAATCACCGTTGTTGCCTTCGGTACATACTGCGCTTTTTTGTATGTAACAAAATCTGCACGAGTCATAGCGCGAACATTTTCTCGCGTTCCGGCAATGTTCCACCCAGCTGGCTGATCACCGTAGAGAAGGTGCATAAAAAGATCCTGCACATGTCGATGTGGCATGTCTTCATACATATTGATTTCTTCCACAATGACGCCTTTTTCTTTTTCCATTTCCGCTTCAGGAAATGTTGAGTTTAGGTAAATATCGGAGACAACATCAAATATCTGCGCGAAATTCTTTGCATCACTTTTTGCGTAGTAACCAGTATATTCCTGTCCAGTAAATGCATTGTATTGGCTTCCGAGTCCATCGAGTTCGGCCGAAATATCATGCGCGGTAAGGCGCTTTGCCGTACCTTTAAAACACATATGCTCAAGGAAATGTGAAATACCGTTTTTGGCCTTTGTTTCGTATTTTGAGCCAGTCTCCACAAGAACAAGGACCGTTACCGTAGGATTGTCCTTCATAGGAACAGTAATAACGCGGAGGCCATTCTTTAATTTTGTTTTTGTGTATTTCATGTATTTAAAAGCATTCGCTCTTTATATTTGATAAGTATTTCCGGAACTGCACTGTGCAGTGGTGTTGGCAATGCGTCGAGACGGAACCAGCCAATGTCATCAAATTTATGTGGTTCACCATTAATGACTTCTTCGGGGTGCACTTGCACAAGATAGTGAAAGTGAATCCAGTGCATTTTTTCCCCTTCATGTTCCCGAAATGTTTCAATATGTCCAAGAAATTTTTTTCGATAGATATCGGCGCCATATTCTTCCTTGATCTCTTTTTTCAGCGTTTCTTCGATTGTATCTCCAAACTCTACCGATCCCCCGCCAAAATCCCATGTACCATGCTCATCACGGCAATTTTTCCCGCGAAGGCTCATAACATAATTACCTTTGCCGTCGTGGCAAAAGTATGAGACCGATATGCCGATGTAATCGATCCCTCGCTTCATACAAATTTATTCCGCAAGTTTTGCTTTAAGATGCGCGCTGAGCTCTGAGATGCTGACGCGCTCCTGTGCTCCTGTATCTCGATCACGTACAGTCACAGTATCAACGGTAGAGCCTTCAATAGTTTCAAAATCGATCACAATACAAAATGGCGTTCCGATTTCGTCCTGACGGCGGTAGCGTTTGCCGATGTTGCCATTATCATCCCACATAACACGGCCAAATTCTGATTTGAGAAGGCCGTACACATAGTGAGCCTTTTCAACAAGCTGTGGCTTATTTTTAAGAAGCGGTGAGACAGCACAAATAACCGGAGCGATAGAGGGCTTGAATTTAAGGTACGAACGAGTCTCCCCTTCTTTCTCTTCTTCAGCATATGCCGATGTGAGAAGTGCGAGCACACTGCGATCAACGCCAAATGTCGGCTCGATCACATGCGGTACCATTTTTTCTTTTGCCTCCTCATCCTGATATTCAAGCTTGTGATTGTTGAGATCAAAATCGGTTCGGTAGGCAAGACCATAGAGTTCCTTGCGCCCAAATGGGAAATCAAATTCGAAGTCGACGGTACGGTCGCTATAGTGCGCGAGATCATCCTTTAGAACTTCGAGTTCATGAACCTTGTTCATATTGAGCCCTACTTCCTCCATCCATGAAATCATTTCATCTTTGAAATATTCGAAATATTTTTCCCAATCCTCCTTTTTTACGAAATATTCAATTTCCATCTGTTCAAATTCACGAACACGGAAAATAAAATCACGCGGCGTAATTTCGTTTCGAAAAGCCTTTCCAATCTGAGCCATACCAAACGGGAGTTTTGGATGAAATGAGTCAACAATATTCTTAAAGTTCACGAACATCCCTTGCGCTGTTTCTGGTCGAAGATACACAGTGGAAGCGCTGTCTTCCATTGCGCCAATTTTTGTCGCAAACATCATGTTAAATTGACGAGCCTCTCCAAGAACCGTCTCGCAATTCTGACAATGACGAAGTCCATCAGATGAAAGATCTACCTGATCTTCTCGGTATCGATTTTTACATTTCGGGCATTCAACAAGCGGGTCAGAAAATCCTGCAATATGGCCAGATGCTTCCCAAACTTTTGGGTTCATAATGATTGCCGCATCCACTTCGTACATATCGCTTCGCGTGCTGACAAATTTTTTGCGCCATGACTCCTTGATATTGTTTTTAAGTGCAACACCGAGAGGACCATAGTCCCAAGTACCTGCGAGACCGCCGTAAATTTCAGAGCCCTGATAAATAAACCCGCGACGCTTTGCGAGCGACTCTATTTTCTGCATGAGATTATCGGTCTCGTTTGTATCCATTCTTCTACCCTATCATGATCTCCCTATTGCGTCACGGTTTGACCGTTTGCAGGGAATCCTGTGTCATTTGTAAGAAGCGTCGAAGTTGCTGCACGGTTTGCGGTAAGCGTCTCTCCTGTAAATGTATCACGGGCAGTGACACGTGAATCTAGCACCAATTTGGGCGTACTTCCGACTTGTGTAATAGAAGGATTGAGGCGGACTTGGAAAGAGACGGTCTTTGGCAAGCCAGCGAGGCCGGTATTTGGCGCAATTGCACCGATTGTCCAACGAATGTTACGTGTGGTGCTATCGTATTCAATTTTTTCAGATGTTGGCGAGATCACTCCTACCCAGTCAACATATGTTGGTAATTGGGAGGTCGCAACCGCATCAGCGAGCGCATTCGAAGAATTCATGACACGCCATGTAATGGTGTACGTTGTCGGTTGGTTTGCTTTTGGTGGAATCGGACCAGTATTAGTAAATGGACCGGATTTATAAAACGCGTCCGCTGAAAAGCCAAGGTTTGAACTTACGACAGCAGTCTTTTGTTCAAAGTTGTTTACCTCGCTAAGAGATCCGCCTTGATCTGGCTGTTTACCTTTGATGCTAACTGCGAGCTTAACGTTCGGAGAAGAGATAGTCTGCCCTCCGGAAATGAGCGGGAGAACATCAAAAGTGAAGTCGAGGTTGCCTTGATCGTTCGGCTGGATAATTTGAAGATCTGGATTGGTTGTTGTATTCCATGTAATTACACCGCGGGCAGAATCATAAAATCCTTTTGGTACAATGACGCTCGATGTATCAAGCGCATTCCCTGTTAGTGCAAGCGTCACTTCTGCATCTGTTACCTGTGTTGGAAGGTTATTCGTGTAATTAACACGCACATTTACCGTACTGTTACTCAAGACCGGACTCGTTGCCTTATCAGAACCATTGATGAAAATATGTGCAGCAAGGAATGGCTTTACGAGCGTAATGGTTTCAAGAAGTGAGTTGTAGGTTACGCCGATTTTTGTCGCGTCGCGCGCATCTGCTGCTCCGGTATATACATGAAATGCTCGATCTTCCCCATCCTGTCCGTACATCGTGCCAGTGATCGTAATTTCCCGATCACCGCCGGGCGCGATATCTCCGAGATTCCAAACATTATTAAATGATGTCGGCGAAGGCGTGGCCTTCTTGAAATTGAAACCGTTTGGGTACTCAACACGTAGGAGCATGCCAGAGAGCGTGTTCTTACTGTTTGATGTTGTCTTTACCGTAAAAGTAATTTCTTGATTTGGCGTTACACTCTTTGGAGAATCAATCGTGAGCGCAACTGGAGCTGACTTTATCGTTACAGGAAACGATGTCGTTTTTGTAAAAATTGCATTTGAGCCTTGGAGTCGATACTGGAGACGAAAATCAACTGTACGGGTGGTTCCTTCCTGACCAAACAGGGTGACGAAGAAACTCTTGTTTGCGGTCTTTCCTGCCTCGATAGTACCAAGAGATGTTCTGTCACTCACCCGTTTTGCACCACTTACTGCGTCACCGCCTTTTTCATATTCAATAAAAAGATCAGCCAGCTCAAGCGCTCCTTGGTTTTTGTTTACTACCTCAACTTGAAGCTGTAATTCTTCCCCTCCCCCGGTAAATGAATTTCCGAGAACATTAATCTCAATATCGTTTGTAGAGATTGTGTTGTTTCCAGAAAAGAACATAAACAGCGCAACAACAATTGCAATACCGGCAAAAATAAGCGAGTAGTGAAAAAACTTTCGAAACATTGATGTATGTCGAATTTTTTCCTCCTTAGTCTCCTCCTTTTTCGGCGCCTCTCCCTTCCATGCTTCGTTTACAACATAGTGCTGATCATGAAGTGAGTCGATATGACGCATTTTTCTGTCAGCTAAGTCGCGACGATAGAGACGGTCATTTACATCCTCAAGATTGTGAACCTTATTATTCTTATTGAAATCTTCTCCCTTTGGAGGCATATGAGCCATTTTAGCACAAAATAGTCAGTCTAAAGTTGTGTCGCGGCGAGGGCCAGATTAATATCTCGAATTAACTTGTGCTGATAGGCGCT
>CAZRTW010000007.1:18682-21859 GCA_964603145.1 uncultured Candidatus Saccharibacteria bacterium
CGTGCCAAAATTTTTTCAGCAGAACGATTTTTTGTTATGTGGGCATGCGATCGAATCGGTGTCGCAGTAGTAAGACGCCAGATTTCTTTTCCGCGCACGAGGTCAACATTCACATGCGAAAAATCCTGAACGATATAGCGAAGTTTGGAAGAAATTTTTCGAATTCCCTGCGCATGCGCATAAATAAGTCCGAGTTCGCGCGTATACAAAATGAGAATTTTAGAATCCTCCCCTTTCGGACGACTGCCGAGCACAAATGCTTCGCTGTGGTGAATATGGTGCATACTAGCCCTTTATAAAACGTATAAGTGCATCGAATGCTGCCGGTAGTTCACGCCAGCCGGAACTCCCATTTAAATGTCCTCCATTTGGAATTGATACGAGCTCACATGAGAGAGCCTTACTAAATTCTTCTGCATCAGCAAATGGCACAACTCCATCATTGTCCCCGTGAATTACAACAAAATTCTTGCAGGTCTTTTTGTAGTGCTCAAAATCGTATGCTGGCTCGAAAAAGCTCTTGAGTTTTTCTTTATACCCGTCATCAACATTATGATATGGTCCGGAAACCAAAACTACACCGCCAATTTTTACTCCTTCTGGGAGTGTCTTCAAATACTGCAAAATTGCCGGGACTCCAAGTGAGTGTCCGACTAAATAAATATTTTCATTCGGTATTGGCACAACGTGCTTAATTTCTTCAATCCAGCCATCACGCGTTGGGGTATAGGGATCAGGCATGGGAAGTGAACATGCATAAATATCTTCCAACGCTAATTTTGCCATCAAAGAAGACCGCCAGCCACCGTTTGGCGAACCTTCAAACCCGTGAATTAAAAAAACTTTTGGTTCCATATTAAATATCCTTCGTCTTATCTCCCGTCTCAACTTCCTTGCGTGCCTGCATAAGATCAATATCGAGACGAATCGCTCGTTCTGACAACGCACGAGAAAGTGCTCGTCCAACATTTAAGGAATCTCGTTCAAACAAAATATTTGCGTCAATCTCCCCTACTTCAATATTTTTCGTGTTGAATACATCAAATTCAAAACAAGCACTCTGGAGTGTCTGGTACAACTGGTATGCCGCATCAGCCGTATCAAGAAGATTCTTATGCGTAATCATAATTTCTTCAAGAAGTTTTTCCTTGTCGTTTGCGATCGGTCCCATCGGCGGATTTTTTATTGTGATTGTTCCGTCAATTGCCCCCTCGCACAACGTAAGCATCTGACGCAAATCAGCAAAGCTCATGCCAGAGAAAAGTTTTGGCACTACTAAAATATGTGCAGGTTCCGAAAAAACTGCAGAAAAATATTTCGAAGCTTGTATCGAGAGTGGTAAATCGCGTCGAAAACCCTTGAGCGCGTTCAAAAAAGTCTCAGCCGAAGTAGCGACTTTCACCAGTTGCTCGGCGAGCAACACCTCACCTTCTTTTTTACGAATCAAAACTGGATCCTGCATATCCCTATTGTAACAGGAATTTAGGAGATGGTAACTGTAACTTTCCCTTCCCCTACTCTAACTTCTTCCCCTGACACATCGCCATATGAAAGCTCCTTTGCAAGAACAATTTTCTTCATATCTTCTTCAAATGGGGCTAGGAAGTCCTTGGCATTATCGGAGAGTGAAAGCATGATTGTATCGCTTGGTGTAAGTCCTGCCTTTTTGCGAAGTTCTTGAACACCGCGCACAAGTTCACGATAATCCCCTTCCTTTTTAAGTTCTGGTGTAATAGTTGTATCAAGTTCGATCTCGTCCTCAAGAGATACGTCTTCAGTAGCATTTTTTACATTGAGTTCATCTTTCAAAATCTCAATGTACTCCGCTTTCAACTTTAGACTTTTAACTTTCAACTCGTTCAGCGGTTGTCGGACAGGAATTCCTTTTTTCTGTCGAGCTTGGAGACCGTGCGTTACAAGTTCTCGCGCAACACGCATTGTTTCAAGAACTTCAGCATCCCCCGTCTTCATACCTTCTGGCCATGTTGCGAGGTGCACACTCTCTTCCATATCAGAGTGCTTGAGTCTTTGCCAAATATCTTCTGCGGTAAATGGAGCAAGTGGCGCCATTATTTTCGCTACTGTCATAAGCACGTAGTAGAGTGTTGCTTTTGCATCGCTCTCCCCGTCCTTAATTCGCTCACGGGAGCGGCGAAGATACCATGTGGAGAGGTCATCAACAAAAAGATCAAGTGGGCGCGTTGCTTCCGTCATATCGTATGCATCCATACCCTTTGTCACCTCTTCCACAATTTGTCCTAGGCGCGCAAGAATCCATTTGTCGAGTACATTATCGCTCTTCGGTGTCCCCTTCTCGAGTGACTCATCACGATAGAGTTCGTAAAAAGTAACCACATTCATGAGTCGGCCAATAACCTTAGATGCAATCTCTTGCACGAGTTTTTCCGAGAAGTTTGAGTCTTCCCCTTTCATTAGTGGAGATGACATTAAATAAAGACGGAGCGGATCAACACCATACTTATCAAAGAGAATCCATGGATCAGGAAAGTTATTTTTTGACTTCGACATTTTCTGTCCGTCTTCGGCAAGAAGTGTTCCGGTCGTCACCACATTTTTAAACGGCGCGGCATCAAAGAGCACCGTCGAAACAGCGTGTGTGTAATAGAACCATGTGCGGGTCTGGGCAATGTATTCAGCCACAAATCCACCGGGGAAATTTTCTTTTTTCCAGTTCGGGCGCTCAAACGGATAATGATCTTGGGCAAACGGCATTGAGCCGGACTCAAACCAGCAGTCGATCACCTCGGGAATGCGCTTATATTCCTCACCTGCTTCGTCGACAAGTACGGTTTCGTCAATGTACGGGCGATGAAGATCAAGTTCATACCGAGCATTATGTGGAAGCGGTACAAATGGAATCTCTCTGATCTCTGCATTATCTAAATCGTGGTCATGCATCTTTAGCACAGAGAGATTTTCAAATCGGTGTCCTTCAGCAACAAATCGAAGGGCTCGGCCTGACGCACGGTGACCCACAAAGAGAATAGTTTTATTTTGATACTTACTCTCAATATCATAGAGAAACTCTCCAAGACGAACAGTTAGTTGTTCAAAGTTTTCTCCGCCTGAAAATTTTCTTCCACAATCAGACGCATAATCAACATCATAATATTGTCGAAGTATGTCTCTAGATTTGCCGTCAAACTCAGATGATAC
>CAZRTW010000008.1:0-21444 GCA_964603145.1 uncultured Candidatus Saccharibacteria bacterium
TTCTTTCGTGCATGGCTCGTTAAAAAAATGATAGTTCTTTTTGCGGAGATTCACACAGCCAAAACAGTTCGTACAGCCTACGCAGTTTTTTGAGAAAGACACATCAATGCATTCGTCGCAATTTTCCGAATATTTAATGCCAGAACCATTGCCGTCGATTAGTTCGTAGCTCAACTCAACTTTGTTCCACATGATTCCGTCGACACTGTCTTTTACGTGACTTCCCGTAGTCACATAATATGAATTTTCCATAAAATCACAGTTGAAAGAAAGATAGCAATCCTTTAGGTGTCCGCAGTGATTTACATATTCCGAATTTATAAGCGTCTCATAACTGGTGATGAGATTTGGGTGTGGAATGCGCGCTTGAAGTTCGCGGTACTGATCGAAGAAATTTCTGCTTGGGTCATATTCTTGTTCAAATGAAAGCGGATCCCAATTATCGCTCCACCAGCATTTCTGGCAATACACGGTAAGCCCTCTCTCGGGAGAGAAAATAGTAACCATAGGCTTCTGGCAGAGATCGCATGGTCTCTTGTATAAGACGCGTTCATTACGGAACATCATTCGTCGCTGGAAACGGCAGAGCGGACAGAATGTTGGTGCAGGAACTCCGATCTTTTGATAGAAAGAAAAATCACCTTGATCGATGGTAAAATCCTGTTTGCAGTTTTGGCAGTTACGAGTTTCCATTACATTACTTCTTTTTGATAACAACTTTCGCAATAGATTGTTTCGGGGCGTTCCGGTGCGTATGGCGTTTCAAATTCGTTAGGACATTTGCCTTCGTGGTCATGCCCATTTAATTCACACATGCATGAACGTTCCCAGAGTTTCATTGGATTACGCTGGCGAAGGCGTTCGTCATGACGACAGCCAAAACAGAGGCGTGGAAGCGGTATATTCATACGCTTATAAAAACTTAGTTCATCAAGAGTTATGCGGTAGGCACTCGTGCAGCGATCCGTGCATATTCCTCCATGAAGACAACCTATTATCTCTTTTGTGATCGAATCCGAAACATCGGCGAGTTTGTCGGGTAAATCTTTTGCAAGA
This sequence comes from uncultured Candidatus Saccharibacteria bacterium, assembly GCA_964603145.1. Classification (GTDB taxonomy): domain Bacteria; phylum Patescibacteriota; class Minisyncoccia; order Phycocordibacterales; family UBA9973; genus CAITQP01. The sequence goes on from CAZRTW010000008.1 coordinate 1,057, forward strand.
ATTGTGGGCATATATTCATTTTTTGCCTTTTCGCGCCAGCGGTATCCCCTTTTAAGCGCTTCTTCTTTTCCTAGTGGAAAATAATCTTGAGCGACTGTTTCATTGTATGAAAACGGAGAAAGTTCAGATGGAAAGAATTCTCCATATCCATATGTCCGACCGAGGGCATCGACATATGGCATGGTCATCATATGTTCCTTAATTTTTGGCAGAAGTTTTTCATACTCTTCCTTCTCGTAGGGACGATTCAAAATGCAATAATTTTTTCCGCGTAAACCGATACACCCAAAGAGATTCGAGGCACCATGACAATTAAATGAATACTCAACCTCGTTACAGCTATATACAACGCTGGTAAAAAGGTTTCGGAAATTACCGATACCAGTATCGAAAGCTTCATAGAGCATTTCGGCTACACCCACACCCGGGCCGGAATCATATGAGTCTTTCATGTTCACTCGTGACCAATGGATGAATTTGCAATCTTCAATTTCCCCATCTACATCAAAAGATGCCTTCACATTTTTTGTACCCTCAAGATTGTCGCCAGTTGAATCGACGGTCTTTATCTGATTAGCAAAGCGATGAATAGATTCTAGGGCTAGTTTCTTGAATTTTTCTTTGCATTCCATGACAACGGAGTAACTCGAAAGATCTAGCTCGGCCATGCGGCGGTTATATTCTTCTTTCGATAGCTGTTCATTCCACAAACAGTACGATTTATTGCGCAGATTTGTACAACCAAAACAGTTCGTACAGCCGACACAGTCATACAAAAAACAAGAATCCACACAACTTTTACAAAGAACAGAGTATAGAAGGTTATACGAGGAAGAACAAATAATGTCTTCGTAGCAAAGTTCTGAGTTGTGAACAACATAGAGATCAGAAGAATCCTTGATTTCCATTACTCTGTTGGAATACAAACTGCGTTCAACCTTCCATGAGGCAGAAACTAGATAACTATCTTTACTATCCTCCGCAATATTACAGTAGTCACTATTTACAGCATTTGAATTAGAGAGGGCTTGAAGTGGAATTTTAGAGTACATATCTTTCCATTGCTGAAAAAATGGTTTCGAAAAATCATATTCTGAGCCAAAATCAAACGGGTCCCATTCGTCACTCCACCAATATTTCAGATCAACAGTATTGAGGTTTTCACTCGGCGGGTACAGTGAAATAAGCATCTCACTATGCCCGGGAGCATTATTGGGTCGTTTATAAAGAATCATCTCATTGCGCCATGAAAGCCGACGAGCCGTGCGGCATTCTGGACAAAAAGTTGGGGGTGGAACTTTTATGCGATCATAAAATACAAAGTCTTCTGCCTCGATAACAAAATTTTGTTTACAGTTTTGGCAATTTTTTGTTTCCATTTTTATCTCCTACCATTTAAGTAACGGTCGTTACTTAAATGGTAAAAATTAATTTATTTCACGCTTATAGCAGTCTTCACAGGCGATTTTTTGGTAGCCCCATGATTCTGGGTAGTATGCAGTGACGCTCTTCTCGCAGTACATACAGGTACGGATATTACCTCTCCACGGTGCGATGGTGTGCATGCGACGCTTGGTTCGAACATCAAAATGAACGCGTGGCAGAGCGATTTTCTTTCGGGATAGGAAGGTGTATTCGTCAGGTGAGATGTTGTATCTCCAGCCAGTCTCCGGACAAACAAGGGGCTGCTTAGCGATACCCGCGTCTACTTCAGAGATGTTGTCGGGCAATTCGGTTGCTAGCTTCCCTTCTACAGAATCTTCCACTCCGTCGCTCCAGTAACCACCACGCTCCTCTACATATTCCTTCGTAACTTCTGGCATGTAAATAGCAGCTGTTGTGAAGTTGTAATCACAAAGACCGAGTGAATATGGGAGCATTTTCCCGTACTCGCCTCGTGCGCGCATGTCAGAGACAATTTTTTCGCGAAGAGCTTCATATTCTTCTTTTGTGTATTGCTTGTTGAGAATGCAGTATTTTTTCTTGCGAAGACTCACGCAGCCGAAACAATATTCAACTTCAAGACAATTATCGAGATATTCAGAATAGCGGGCCTGACTCCATGAGGAATATTTAATACCGTAACTCTCTGTACAACAGCTGGAATTGCCAGAAACTTCCATTATCCAGTTCCCTACGAGATCAATACAATCTTTTGAGGTGCGGCCGCGGAGACAGTTCACGCAGTTTTCTGAATCTTCCCACGCAAAGACATTCTGACAGTTGTTACAGTTTGCGAGATATGTTCCTTTTGAACCGTACGTATTTACTGTAAAGTTTTCTCGGTGTACGGTCTGTGTTTGTAGAATCTCATTAAAGCGCGTTTTCAATTTTTCGAGATTCGCATGCGAGCTCATATCATACTCTTTGAGCTTTTCGTAATACTCTTCCTTTGTATACTGAACATTTTCTATGCAATACTGCTTACCTCGCAAATTCCAACACATGGTGCAGTTGAGACAGTTACGGCAGTCATAGAGAAAGGCAGAGTCGAGGCAGTCTCGGCAATTTCGGGAGAACGAAAGATTGTATGAATTGAATGAGTAGGTACATTCGTAACAGTTATCGAGGTTGAATGCGTGAGAAATATCGAACGAGTCTTTCGTTTCAAAAACGCGGTAGCCATATGAAAGGTTTTCCGCTCGGGCGATCGAGCGAGAGAGGTAGCAATTTTTTGAATCCCAGACATCGTCGCACCAATCACTCCCCGTACTATTTGTTCCCTGTTGGTGCGGACGAGGTACTTTTTCTTGAAGTTCTTTTAGTTGCTCAAAAAATGGTCGCGATGGATCATAGTCCTGTCCGTAATCCATTGCGTCCCACGAGTCACCCCACCACTCTTTCGCAGTATAGATTGGATAACGCGCATTTGCGGGAAGCATGGTGATGAGACTCTCACCAGAGAGAGCTGATGTTCCCTTTCGGAATTTCCCAAATGGCCAAAAAGCGAAGTGCTGGGCAAAGCGACATGGAATACATGTTGTCGGCAATTCCAAAACAACCTTTTCGTAGAGTGTGAGCTCACCCGGTGTAATCGAAAATTCAGTCTGACAGTATTCGCATGTTCGTGTTTCCGGGTTCATACTGATGTTTGGCTAATTAGATAAGCGGCTCGGCGGTTTCTTCTACGGGAGTTGGTGCTGCGGCTGCCGTTACTGGTGCAGGTTCACCATCTTTTCTGGCAGTGCGCATAATGGCAGCTTTTTCTTGGGCAGAACGAATGATGGTTGATTCTTCTTCGGCAATGAGGCGCTTGGCATCGTCTGCTGTGATAGCGTATTTTCTACGAGAAGCTTCTATAATTTTCGCTCGATTAGATGGAAATGGTGGTGGTAAGACTTTAAGTGTTTCAGCAGAAAACGGATCGTATGATTCGCCATCGATTGTCATCTTGATATAAAACTCTCCCACTCCAAGGTTGATCATGTCTTTGACGTCGAAAATAGGTTCGAAGTCTGGCTTGAGTTTTACAGCATCTTCACCACCCACACGGAATGTGATCATTGATCCAACGTTACCGAGCACGGCTGCTTCAACCTTTTCTGGAATTTGCCCAACGTACTGGTGAGCCATGGTGAGGTTTAGCGCATATTTACGCGCTTCGGAAAGGAGGTTTTCGAATGTGTCGGTAACAATGTTTTGGAACTCGTCCACGTAGAGATAGAAATCCTTACGATCTTTTGATTCGATTTTCGCGCGGGCCATACCGGCCTGCTTAATTTTGGTCAGGAACATCGCGCCGAAGAATGATGAGTTTTCTTCACCGATTTTTCCTTTACAGATGTTGATGAGCACAATCTTCTGGTTGTTCATCAGCTCTTCCAGATTGATTTTGTTTGTTTTCTGACCGAAGATGTTACGGAGCATCGGGTCAGAGAGAAATTGTCCGAGTTTGTTAACGAGCGGAATGATCGCGTCGGTGTCGAATTTTTCAGACCAGTCGGCGAATTCGATTGCCCAGAAACGCTTCACCATGTCATCTTCGATATACTCAACCACCTTTTGACGGTAGTTACGGTCGGTCAGCATGGAAATCATTCCGCGCATTGTTGCGTGCGGATAGTCGAGAAGCGCGAGCGTTGTGAAGCGGAAGACGTGTTCAAGACGCGGTGTCCAGTTGGCACCGAATTGCTTTTCGAGCACTTCAATAAAACCTTGCGTCAATTGGTGCTTAAATGTCGGATCGATATTTTGAAGCGGGTTAAATGATGCAGGATATGCAACATCAGACGGATCAATGATACATACATCTTCAATACGATTTTCTGGAACAGCAACAAGAATATCGTCGATCAATTCTCCGTGGGGATCGATTACGCACACGCCATGACCATAGGCAATATCCTGACGGATAAAAAGTTCCTGCAGTTTTGATTTACCCACGCCAGACTTTCCGATGATGTAGAGGTGGCGGCGTCGGTCGATACGCTTGATGCCGAAAAGGAATTTCTTTTCTTCAAGTGCGGCAACATAGTTGGTACGGCCGATAAAAGACACCTCCGCTGGGTTTACTTTGCCGTAGACCGGCAACTCCAAAGGCGGCGGAGCGTATTTAATTATTTGAATCTTATTGGCTCGAGGCATGGAAACAGAGGTTCTAGGTACTAGTGCCTAGGTTCTAGAAATACATACACAGTATAGCAAAAACCCACGAAAAAACAGGCGTTTGCCTGCTTTTTCGTGACTAAAAACTGAAACTAGGTGCTCCACTTTTATACGAAGGTGCAAAATTGACAGAATTAGTAAAAATGGTAGTGTAAATCCGACAAGAATTCTTGAAAAGGATTCGAAAGCTTAAAAACAAAAAAACACCAAAACATGAAATTTAGTATTTCGAGACTCGCAACGTTGACAGGACTTTCAACAGGAGAAATCAAGTATTTCCTTGATGTCCCAATAAAGTCTGTATGTAAGGCAAAAACCTTTGACAAGGCCCTTAATGCATTCATAAAAGCAAAAGGAGGTTCCGACACAGAACTAGCAGCTTATAAGAAAATGCTTGAACTTTTGCCGGGGAAAATAGCAACCATTAAAACAGCTGCGCAGGCAGAAATTCTGCATGGAAAAATTGAAGACACTGACTGCAGCGTAGAGTTAGTGATTCCTCTCATATCACATTGGCTTGGGTTGACCAAGACTTTAAACCAAACAGTGAGTGTGTTGCTGTCTGGTGTGCCAGACATTGAATTAATGAAACGCATTTTTGCAAAGATGACCGCACAGGTTAAAGACGCAGGCAGAGAAACTGTACTAAAGGCTGTAAAATCCCTCAAAGGCGACGACGCCTTACAAATGGGACTGGTAATGGCACCTAAGGAAACTAAGGAATTTTTAAGTACAATTGCCGAACTCTATGCAGTAAAAGAAACCGTGAGCTAACTGATGATTTTAAATTTGCAGAATTAAAAAATTGCCGCTAAAAAAAGCGGCAATTTTTTATAATTAATACTCAATTCAAACCTGGATCCTGAATCAAGTTCAGGATGACCCAAAATCCTTAGTATCCCATTGCTTTTGCAATACGTTCGAGAGCTACGATGAAGGCTGCTCGGCGGAGGTCAGTTTTAGCTGCAACTGACTTTTCGTAAATCGCGAGAGATTCACGGTTCAAGATTTCAAGAAGCTTTGCGTTTACATCCGCTTCGCTCCAGTGTTCGCCTTTTAGGTTCTGTTCCCATTCAAATGTAGAAACAGTCACACCTCCGGAGTTTGCGAGGATGTCTGGCACAACCGGAATACCACGCTCGTAGAGAATTTCGTCAGCCTGCGGAGTAACCGGACCGTTTGCAAGTTCGAGAACAAACTTTGCCTGTACTTTTGGAGCGTTGTCGAAATTCAAAACGTTTTCAAGCGCAGATGGAATGAGAATGTCACATGGGAGGAGCAAGAGCTCTTCGTTTGTGATTGTTTTTGATCCTGGGAATCCAGCGAGTGTTCCGTTTGCCTTCTTCCATTCTTCAAGAGCTTTGATATCAAGACCATCTTCTTTGAGGATCCCGCCTTTTGAATCAGATGTTGCGATAACTTTGTAGCCATGTTCAGAAAAAATGCTTGCCGCATGTCCGCCCACGTTTCCGAATCCCTGAATGACAACTGTCGCGCCAGCTGGAACATTGTATTTATCTTTAAGAGCATTGAAGACATACCATCCGCCCATGCCTGTTGCGGCACCGCGTCCTTCAGATCCGCCGTTATCGAGCGCCTTACCAGTGAATGTTGCCTTTGTTTTGTCGCCGGTAACTTTTTCAAATTCATCAACCATCCAGCCCATGATTTCTGGAGTAGTGTTTACGTCCGGAGCCGGAACGTCTTTTTGCGGACCGAGAACATCGGCCATACCGCGTGCCCAACCGCGTGAGAGTTTTTCGAGTTCTGTTTTAGAAAGTTTTTTCGGGTCTACGGTGACACCTCCTTTTCCTCCGCCCATAGGAATATTTGCAACAGCACACTTGAGCGCCATCCAAAAAGCGAGCGCCTTTACTTCATCAATATCAGTATCTTGGTGGAAGCGAATACCTCCCTTGTATGGTCCACGGGCATTGTTGTGCTCAACGCGGTATCCCTCATACACCTCAAGGTGTCCGTCGTCCATAACGACTGGGATAGAAATACGTACTTCACGATTCGGGTGCTCAAGCTGTTTGATAAACGCCTCGGGGAAAGGCTGAACGTCTGTAGCACGCTTAAGCTGCTGCATGGCGTTCTTAAATGGGTTTGGCATGGAAATAACTAAGAAATACTACTTAATAATAATTAGAATCAATGGGGGCATTCTACAACAAAATTCTTGATTTTAAAAGTTATTTGACAGTATCCTGTATTTATTTTAATGTAATTAAAATAGTTGTTTGCTTTAAGAATCAAGGCAAATTCGGTTTTTAAAGCAAATAATTATTGTTTCATTTTTTAAAATGTATCTCATGAAAAAGAATCAGCGCTTTATCCTAGCCATAATAGGATTACTGATAATTTCAGCTGGAATAACATTGATAGCTGAGCCAACCATCACGACATCAAAAGAGGCGCCTTTAACCCATAGCCAAATAGTACTTAACCAAGTATTTGGTTGGCTGGGATTTACATCCGGTAGTTTTTTTGTTGTTTTGAGTTTAAATAGGAGGGCCAGAAACTGGTTCAACAGCCTGGCTAAATAATAAGAACCAGCTGAAGAGAAGGGCGCATAAGCGTTAGGAAAACTAATTCCTAACGCTTTGCTTTTTTATAACTATAGCGATTCGTCGTGAGAGACAGCAGGTTTAGTTGTTGCTTCAAATTCTGGGGTTTCGTCGTTGAGTGGTCTATCTACCGTACCTATGAAGCCACCGGCTTGAAGATCCCACATTCCTTTGTAAACACCGTTTGATTTTTTGAGAAGCTCGTCGTGCGTTCCCTCTTCGGCAATACTTCCCAAGTGAAGCACGACAATGCGATCCATTTTTTGAATAGTTGAGAGGCGGTGCGCTATGACAATTGTTGTTTTGCCTTTCATTAGTTCGGCAAAGGCAGCTTGGATAAGGTTTTCTGAATGAGAGTCGAGCGAGCTGGTTGCTTCGTCGAGTACGAGGACAGGAGCGTCTTTGAGGATTGCGCGTGCGATTGCAATACGCTGACGTTCTCCGCCGGAGAGTTTTACTCCGCGTTCACCCACGTAGGTGTCGTAGCCATGTTCGAGTTCAGAAATAAACTGATCAGCATTCGCGCGACGCGCCGCCTCGCGAATTTCTTCGAGTGTTGCGTCTGGTTTTCCATAGGCAATGTTGTCAGCGAGAGAGCGGTGAAAGAGCACCGGTTCCTGCGGGACATATGAGACCGTACGGCGAAGATCGTCCTGTGTTACATTTCGAATATCTTGATTATCGATAGTGATTGCGCCACTAGTTACATCCGTAAAGCGAAGAAGGAGTTTTGTGATAGTCGACTTCCCTGCTCCTGATTGACCGACGAGACCAATGCGTTCCCCTGGTTTAATATCAAGCTGGAAGTTTGAAAATACTTTTTTACCATTTGGGTAATTAAAACCGACGTCATTGAACACGACATGACCTTCATTCATACGAAGCGGTTCCGGATTTTTTGGATCGGCGATATCGAGCGGAACTTCGAAAATGTCTATCATTTCCTGCATGTCGGCCGCGCTCTTCATGAATTTTGTGAGCGAGTTTCCAAGATCCCACATACGGTCAAAAATGATGACCATATAGGTTTGCGCAAGTACAACCACACCAGTTGAAATAGTGCCGGCGATCCAGAGCTTGATCATGACATAGAGCATTACACCCTGCGCAAGAAAAATGAGTACCGCTTGGACAATATCCACTTTGTTGCCAAAGAACCATGACTTACGCATTTTGTCCGAAGCAATATTTACAAGTTTTGCAAACAAGCTAATTTCCCTCTCTCCTGCAGAAAATGTTTTTACGGCAATATTGTTCCCGAATACATCGGCAAGTCGTCCACCGATTTTTGAATCGTACCTCGCCTCTTCGAGGTCAAAGCGGACTTTGTATTTAACGAAGTATGTAACAGAGACGATGTGAACGATCATCCAGGCGAAAAGTACTCCTGCGATAAGGAGAGATTCTTGCGCAAGAACGATATATGCTCCGGTGAGTACCACAAGCACGTTCCAAAAATTGTAGATAAACACATCGAACATAACTTCGAAGGCTCCGACAAAGCGACGGCTTTTGGTAACGAGTGAGCCGGCAAAAGTATTTGAGAAAAATGTCTGTGAGTGATCCTGAATCTTCCTGAACGCAAAATTGCGCAGCTGTTCGATAACCTTGATTTCAAATGAGAGATGAAGGTGTTTAGAAATACGTCCAAGAAGACCAGCTGCGCCGTTTAAGATAATGATGATTATCACAAAGAACATGACCGCTTTTGCAACATCAGCACGGTGCAGTTCTGAAACTGAAAGAATATCAACTATCTTTCTAAGAAAAATCGGACGAATAATATCGTTCGAAATACGCACAGTAAAAATCACAAGAAGCAGTATCATGTGCCACCGGTATTTCCGCATTTGAGGCCAGATATAGCCAAAAATACGCTTGAATGAGAATGTTTGAGAAGCGATTTTCATCTATATTTAATATACCACAATTTGACGGAAAATATAAAATGTGTTCCCCAGAGGTCAGACCTCTTGAGAACACATTTTTGATTTTTAGAGGGGTGCTTGATTTTGAGCTAGGTCTTGCCTAGCTCAAAACATACTGTTCAAAAAAATGGTTTTTTTGAGAGCAGAAAAATATCCTTATTTTGCAAAACCTTATCTCTATTGACTTTCAGTGTATTTTATGTTATTATACAGACAATTCGTTTACAAACACCCGAACGGTGCATGGGTTAACGCAACCGATAAAAATTAAAACATTTAGCTATGTTTTACGTAAAACAAACGGGACCGAACCAGTATTCGGTAAGTATCAACGGCGGGGCTAGTAGCCTCGGTATCTTCGCGGTTCACGGAAGTGATATCGTCTTTGTGCAAGAGCACAGAATTTCCAAGAAGGAACAACCATTCTTTCTGGATGAACATTTCTTATTCCCCCGTATGGAGGACAAGGGTGGGCTTCTTAGGGATTGTATGCCAACTTTGGTATCCCAACTCCCCAAAGGTATTTTAAACCATCATCTTGGAACTATCAGCTACAACTTAAATGGTATGTTCTACTACAAGTTGATGCAAAGATATCCTGGGTATGGGTTTGTCAACAATTTTGAGGACAAAGAAGAACTTCTTATCTACGGCACACGGCCGTCGAGTGAACACTTCCGAGGACGCAAATTGCTTGGCAAGGTATATCTGAACGATATAGCTGAGATACAAAAAATTATCGCGAATCATAAAGAGATCTGCGAAGTATTTGAAGTTAAGGAAAGTCAGAAAAATGAATTCTTAGCAAAAGAAATACTTGAATATTACCTTCGTTCGAAGAAATAATACGCAAGTAGTCAATTACTAATTTTTTCTAAATTTTCTTTTATTTGATTTACAACTTTTTTATCGGTTGTTTGGTTATTTTTATAACGTCACAATTATAGACGTTATACGCGAAAGTTAAAAATAAGTTTAAACTGAACAACCCAAGATATTAAAAGCTTGGGTTTTTGTTTTCCCAAAATGTGAAATAGGTGGGCGAGCCTATTCCCACTCCATGGTTGCCGGTGGCTTATTTGTGATGTCGTAGACGACGCGGTTTATTTCTTTGATTTCGTTTGTGAGCCGAGTGGAAATTTTCTCGAGAATTTCATACGGAAGTTTTGCAAATGACGCTGACATTGCATCGCGGGATTCGACAATACGAAGAACGAGCGGATGACGGTATGAACGTTCGTCGCCAGAGATTCCTACTGACTGAACTGGAAGAAATACGGCAAAACTCATCCAGATATCTTTCCAGTGTTTTGTTCCACGAAGTTCTTCTTCGATGATGTGTCCGGCCTTGCGAACGATCGCAGTACGCTCTGGTGTCACCTCTCCGATGATACGGATAGCGAGACCTGGGCCTGGAAACACTTGTCGACTCGTGATAAATGCAGGAAGCTTTAATTGTTTCGCGAGAGCGCGTACTTCGTCTTTATAGAGATCGCGGAGCGGTTCGTAGAGCTTGAGGCCAAGGTCTTTTGGAAGTCCGCCCACATTGTGATGGCTTTTAATATTTGAAGAATGCTTAGTGAGACCAGATTCGATGCGGTCAGAATAGATTGTTCCCTGAATGAGCCACTGTGATTTTGTTTTCTTTGCTTCGCGTTCGAAGATACGCACAAAGAGCGTTCCGATTATTTTTCTTTTTGTTTCTGGGTCGGTTACGCCTTTTAGCGCGGCGAAGTATTCTTTTGCTGCATCAACGATGATGAGCTTAAGGCCCGTTTTTCCGAATGCCTCGCGGACGTATTTTGTCTCCCCTTCACGCATCATGCCTGTATCAACGTACACTGCAGTGAGATTTTTTCCGATTGCTTTTGCCACGAGCGCTGCTGCAACAGAAGAATCCACGCCGCCAGAGAGACCGATGACGGCCTTCTCGTTCTTCATTGTTTCCTTGGCTTCGCGGATCGTTTCTTTCAAAAGGTTTGCGGAAGTGTATGAAGCCTTTGCCTTACAAATTTTTGCAAAATTCTGGAGCATTTTTACGCCGTTTGGAGTGTGTGTGACTTCTGGATGAAATTGAACACCAGAGCGCATGTTGTCTTTTGATGCGTATGCGGCAACTTGTGTTTTGTGTGATGTTTTTCCGATCACAACACAGCCTGGTGGAGCTTTTACGACGAGGTCCTTGTGGTTCATCCAGATGTCCTCTTTTGCCTTAAGGCCGGCAAAAATTCCTGTCTTTTTTATGACGGAGAGTTTCATTGGTCCGTACTCACCTATCTTTCCATTTTCTACTTTTCCTCCGATCTGCTGTGCGAGGAGCTGGTGGCCGTAGCAAATACCCATGATTGGGATATCAAGTTTGAAAATTTCCTTATCGAATTCTGGAGCGTCTTTTTCGTAGACAGAACGCGCGCCACCAGAGAGAATAATCCCCTTTACTTCAGGACGAGCGAGAATCTGTTTTGCAGAATAGTCAGAAGGAAGCACTTCGGCATATACACCAAAATCACGGAGTCGTCGTGAGATGAGATGACACGACTGGCCTCCGAAATCGAGTATGAGAATGGTATCCATGTGGGAATGATAGCAAAAATAAAGGGTTTTTCAAATAACCCGAATACAATACAAACCTGGACCCCAGATCAAGTCTGGGGAGACGCAATACACGCTATTTTCTCCCTTGTTCAAATTCCCTATTTTCAAGGAAAAGTGCGACGACCGCGGCGCCAATGATGATGAGTGCATAGATGGTCATTGTTTGAAGATACCCTGTTGGAGATTTATCAAGCACTCCGAGCGCACAGACAGAGAGCCATGAGACAACGGAAATGGCGCCACCCACGAATGCAATTTTTCGGGTCGTTGAATTTTTTTCAGAAGTGAAGAATCCCGGCTTTGAAAGCTTTTTCCAAACGTAGGCGTTTAGCATAAAACCGTTTACGAGAAGGATACCAAGAATGGTGAGCTTGGCCAAAAACTTCGGCGCAGCAAGATAGCGCGCTGGGTCGCTGCCAAAGAGCATGAGTCCAGAGAGACAAATGACGATAAGCGAAAGCCAAACGACACCTGAGAGAATAGAAAGTGTTTTTTGTTCAGTCGGGTTTAGTCGTTTATCTTTTGCGTAAAAATTAAAGAGAATGTCGGAGAGAAGCGCGGCTCCCATACCAACGACAACAGTGAGTACGTGTGCAATAGTGATTGGCACTTTTATGTTTGCGAAAAATTGAGTGAATTCCATAGATTAAGCTGTTGGATGCATTTTCATATGCTGACGCGACTTCCAGTAGAAGTAACCGATGATGGTAAACATAGCTACCGGCGAAACCCATTCAGGAACATGCAGTCCGAATGCTCCCATGACCATGATGATTGAAAGAACACCGATGGCATACATTGCGCCATTTTTAAGATACACGTATTTTTTGATGCGATCAATATTTTTAACCGTGAGTTCTCGGAGAACAAAGGCCCCAATACCGTTTCCGATCAGGATGTATGGAACGGACATTGTAAACGCGAACGCGCCGAGCACGCCGTCAATAGAGAATGAGGTGTCGATCACTTCAAGATACATTATTTTTGAAAGATCAGAACGCGAAACTTTTCCATGAATAAGCTCTTCTTCGGCTTTTTCAGCATTTTCTTTGAAGCCGTGCATGATAAAGAAAACTGTTGAACCAATGACGGCACCGAAGGCCATAATCGGATTTACTTTAAGCGCGTACCAAACAACAACGGAGAGGATAACCGAAACAAGTCCGTAGAACCAGACTCCATTTTTCATAAAGAAATGCTCATGCCGAAGGCCGACATTTTTCTTTTCGAGGAAGAGCCAGTGGAGAAAGAGGAAGACAAGAAAGATACCGCCACCAGCAAGAAGAAGCGGAGCGGAGCGTGCAATTGATTCTGCCACCATCGGATCGTTAGAAAATGTTGCAGTAAGCGCGCCGATCGGACCGAGCTTCGGATTGGTCGCCCAGATAATGACCCACGGGAGAAGGCCGCGAACCACGAATACGGCGAAAAAGAAGCCCCAAAGTAGGAACCAGCGACGCCCCTTTGGGCTCATAGTGTGGAGCACTTCGGCGTTAATGACGGCGTTATCAATACTTGAGGCGATTTCGAATACAGCGAGACCCAGAATGATAAGAATAGTATTTACGATTTCCATAGGTTCCTAGTATACCCGCACACTTACTTTTTTGAAAGTAAGTGTGCGGGTAAAGCACTTCTACGCTATAGGTGGAGAGGGCGGGCGTGGTGGAGTTATATTCTCAATATTTTCCCGAATAAGCGGCGCTGTGCGCATTTGGAGCTCACGATAGTGACGGCGGGTGCGAAGGAAGAGATACAGCGCCACGATAAAGAGGAGGAAGAGCACCGCTGCAATTGAGATCGGATTCATGGCCATGCGGAGAATATATTGTGTGGTGTTTTCTGAAACAGGAATAACGATACGCTCTGATGGATCACTCATCATGTTTTCTCCGAGCACTGCGCGTGCTGATATTTTGTAGAGACCATACGAGACTCGGTCCGTGTACGCAAGAACAAAATTCCCTTTCGAATCACTACGTACTGTAATCTTTACTGGAGAGCCTTCGTCGACAAAAACTACCTTGCTAAAGATACTTTCCTGAACTGGTCGCAAACGAAGAAGCGAAAATTCCACATCGATATCAGGATATGTCGTACCGCGCACCACTAGGAAGTCCTCATCCTTCAATGTTGTTTGATATTCAGTAATCGTTGGTGCGTCGATGCGGGTGATTTCAAACTCTCCCGCGCTACTTAACCAGTTATCAGCATGGTCATATGCTCGCACTGTAAATGTGTGCACTCCACGAGGTAAACGCGGTGCCGTGTATTTTGTTACCCCTTCTGCCACCGGAATTGTTACTTCCCTGCCATTGTTTATCGTAATACCAAATGCTCCGATGCCGGAGAGTTCATCTAAACCGGAGAGTTCGAATGTCGCGAGACCTTCGTCATTTATATCGGTTTTTACATCAACGTTGGTTGGTGCTGTTCCATCGATCTGTGTTTTGAAATGCGTTGTGCCGCCCCAACCGCTTTTATTTCGAAAGCGGACATGTGTGTACCAAATACCATCGGCAAGCGCCGGAGTAGATCGACCCTTTGCGAGTCCTTGGAGTGTCGTCGGCGTGTCAGATGGATTTGCGTTTGTGATGTACGCAACTGCTGTCACACCCTCCGGAAGCTCCCATGAAAGTTCGGCAACACGCGCGCTGTACCACAAGGCTTCATCTTTGTGAGTACTTGAAGTGATGACGGGTACCCCCGGAAGTCCTGTTGTTGGTTCGTCCACTACCTCCACTGCTTCAGTGACTGTATAGAGGCCACCGCTTGAATTTGTGAGAACGCTTGTGCCGAGGCCATCATTTGCGAGAACTGATGAAGAGAGGAACGTAACAGGAGCTACTCCTTTTGTATTCCCTCTAAATGTGATGTTCAAAATTTTTCCAGCACTTCCTGTATAGCCAGGATTGAGTGCCACGCCTTCAAAATGAATCGTGCCATTTTGTACTGTCGGCTCTGTGGTCCAGAAATTTACGATTGATCCTGTTTTAGAAAGCGAGACAAAAGTGAGTTTGTCAGTTGGATAGGAAATATCTCCAGAAAAAGCGTTAACTGCTTGCGATGGCGAGGAAACATACACGGAGACTGTAAAAGTCCGTCCCGTAGGAAAACTACCGGACGCTGGCGCAATAGCAAGTGTTGCTGCATTCGCTATACCTGCGCAGAAAAAGAAAGTTACAACAAAGAATGCACCAGCATATCGAAATGGTTTGAAGAAATTACTCATTTAAATGCTGCGCTTCTAATTTTTTCATTCGACGCTTGTAAAAAATGTGGAGCACAATGAGAAGAATTATGAGAATACCAAGCGGGATGAAGAGAAGCTCATATGAAAATGTGAGTGCTCCACCGATTTGTTCAATATGATAATTACCAGCAAGGTCTACCGCCTTTACACGAATGCGACTGCGAAGTGTTTGGTCGATAAGTTCGTAGGGACTCTCTGTGCGAACCCACTCTTTCTTACCTTCACTTACTTCGTAATGATCAATGCCACTTCCCTTGTCTGTCGTGGAGAAAAAGAGCGCATAGGCACCATCAAACAGATCGGGGCTTGAAGAGACGATCGGAGTGAATGGTTCTGGTGGGAATGTGTCGTTGTATTCCTCTTTCTGTCCGCTTCCCACTTTTTCAATTGTGAGTGTATACGGAAGCGTAATTGCAGGAGTTTCAGTTCCGAGACCATCATTGAGGTAGAGGTGAGACTCGGAAAATGCGAGCGTTGCAGAACCGGCAGATTTTGCGGTAAATACGAGCGTGAGGATATGGCCGGGATTTCGTGTATTCCCTACTGGATTGATCACGCTATCATAGCCACCCGGCATAATACCGGAAAATGTAACGCCATTTCCAGAAATGGTTGGTGCTTCAATCCATGACGTTACAATTGAATTTGCGGTTAAAACTCGAGTAAGGGAAAGTGTTGGATCACTAAAGGTAAGATCGCCAGCAATCGTATTCACCATCATGCCATCGGTGTTAAGGAGAAGCGGGACAGAAAATTCATCGCCTACGCCGATTGTTTGCGTTACTGGCTTAAAGAAAATTGATGCGTTTCCCGCGTACGCAAAAGGAACTGCAACGAAGAAAAACGCTACGATAAAAATAAAAAATAATTTTCGTTGAATGAATTGCATTGGGCTTATACTGTATACATCATACCGTATACTTCATACTTTGTAATTATCCTGTCCAATAGTAAGCAAGAATTGAGAAATCGACGAAGGTAATTGCTTTATCACCGTTAAGATCAATTTTGGCTGGGAACGTTGTCTTCTTGTACCAATACGCCATGATTGAAAAATCCACGAGACTCACGCGACAGTCTGTATTAAAATCTCCGCGTAATTCTTCGCAGATTCCTGTGTCTTCAATTGTCGTGTCCCCAACCAAAAATGATAACGATTTTCCGTATGATGTGGCCTCACTCGTTAAGAGTACCTGCGCCTTTGATTGCGTGTTGTGACTGCCGTATTCAAGTGGGGCGGTATTTAGTGTATAGAAATATGCGCCGTTTCCGTCAGCGATTACTTGCTTAAAAATTTCTGTTTCTGAATGCACGGAAATCGTGACTTCGGACCCCGGCGCCGTTTCTCCAAAGATAGTGATTGAATCGCCGCGCTTAACTTGGGTCTTGTCGATATCAATTGTCGGTGCCAAGAAAATTCCGGAAATGGTGGAAGATGTTCCGAACGTAACCATGACCGGAATAGTAAAGAGTGTTGAGCGGCGGCCCTTGCTGTCTTCCGAGAGAATCGAGAATGTGTATGTTCCACTTGTGAGAGTGGAAATAGAAAAATTAAATTTTGCATCACCGCCCGCGATGGTGTTGAGGACCTGTTGTCCGTCTTTGAGAAGAATAACCCGAGAGAGCGGATAGGCACGGCCAGTAAAAGTAACGCTGGTTGGGAGTCCTCCTCCCCCACCACCTCCACCACCCGTTGTTGTTCCGCCAGTCGTCGTTCCCGTGGTAGTAGTGCCAACTTCTGCAGAGACGCCAACAAGAGACGACTCAACAAGTGCACGCGCGCTAATTGCGAGAGATCCCATCATAAAAATTGCGATGAGTGCGAGGAGGAGCACTCGAGCTCTGTGGCTTGGTAAAAGATTCCGCATACTTCTATTATAGAACTTTTTTATTTCTTCGGCTGTGATTCTTCCTTCCCTTGCTCCTTTTTGAGCATCTCTTCAGCCTTCTTGATGACCCATCGATTGTAGCGACGAATACTCTTCTTCAAAATAATGTATGCGAGAATAGCAGCTACTACTACAAAGATCGTGAGATGCCACGGGAAAACCCAAAACGAAACAGTGCCAGTAGAAACTTGATTTTGTGTTCCGTATGCAAGTGAGATATTCGCAGTATAACGGCCAAATGCGAAATTTTTCCATTCATAACTTACCTTATTGAAAAAATTACCCTGATCTTCCGGTGCTACTGGTTTTGGCCCAGTCTTTCCTTGCCATGTTGTTTCGATCTTTCGTGTGCTATCTGGAAGAATGTTTCCTTCTACTGGGTTACCAGGGATTTTTGCAGAAGTAATATGAATCATATTCTTCATCGCAACTTCTCCCGTTGGCTTAATGCGGTCTCCTCCGTTATTTTGGAAACGGTAGTAGAACGTAACGGGAAGCGATGTGTAAAAACGCTCTCCTCCCACAGTATTGAATTCGAGAATTCCTCCTTGTTCACTAACATCGCCATTCACTCGAAGGAGAATGAGAATACCCGTCTTTGAACCAACTCCCACATTTGTAGCGGGATTTTTTGGTGAGCTTGTTCCCCAGAATACGACGGCAAAATGTCCGCCTGGATCTGCATTTGTTGGAATAGTGATTGTAACCGGAACGATTTTTGTTTCTCCTGGTTTAAGTGTTACGCTCTCTGGAGCAGTCATCCATGTACCGAGATCGTCCTTTGGTTCAACGAACGATGGATTTCCTGACTCCCCTTGCGCCTCAAAGTTTGAGTAAGAAGAATAGAGTGTTTCCGGAACCTCCGTCTCGTTGATGAGGAGTGTCTCTACTTTGAGTGTTTGCCCTGGATCCCCTGCAACCTCAAGACGCACTGGAGAAATGGTAAGCGCCTGTGCAGTATGCGAAATAAAAAGAAAACTTAAAAAAAGTCCGAGCACTACTATCTTTTTATTAGTAGCAAATGACATACGTTAGAATGTCGCGGTCGCGATAAATGTGAGTGTGTCAGTGTAATCAGAGTGTGCGGGCGTTGTTGAACTTACTGCACCGTTCACTACTACTTCTGCATGTGCAGTAGAGGCGAGTGGAGCTGAACCAGAGTTTAGAAATGCTGTCGGAGTTGCAGAGAGTGCCCGGACACCGTTCGTTCCAGAAGAAAGTGCACATGTGTCGGCACCATAGGTACCGGCATTTCGAGTCCACCCGACAAGGCCAGAAGTTGCAATGCAAAGGCCGTAGTTTTCCGTTCCTGCTGCCATTGTACCAGTACCACTGTTGATATTATCCGAAGGAGCTGATGTTGAAACCAATCCATTAGTGCCGTTCACATTGTTAACAGTAACGGCCATTCCTCCGGAAGAGTTGGTGCTTCCTTCCACAACAATCATGGCAACACTTGAAGTGTCAGACACTTTCACTGCACTCGCGGAAATTGTTCCGAGAGCAACAGAGTATGGTGTAGCGGACTCTCCGTTTGAGAAATCACTTGCCGCATCAAGATCAAATGTCATTGTTTCAGCAACAGAGGCGGTTACTGTTACTTGGTCATCGTCGATAATTGCCATCGCCAATGTACCAGTGTTGTCAGGGGTACCCATCGTACCAGAGAGCGTCAGAGTTGTTGTACCAGCAGAGCCGTTTGTGATTTGGTGAGTACCAGTTGTACCGAAAGTTGCGTTTGTACCAAGTTCGATTGTAACGACACTACCTGCACCAACTGCAGCAGATCCATTGGTAAGAGTAAGAACAGTACCTGAAGTTCGCGCTACTCCCCAGTCGGTACCAGAAGCAGTTGCAGCCATGACGAGGTCTACTCCGTCATCTGTTACGTCGACATCTGTAAAGTCGAATGAGGCATGGATACTCGTACTGTTGTTGAAAGTAAGAATAACAGTCTCACCAGCGGCAATGGCCGCTGGCACTGTAAAAGTAATCAAATGGTTTGCCGCGGTAGAAGCTTTCTCTCGTGTAAGAACATCTGAAAACGAGGTCACTGGAGCAGCGTACGCAGTGGATAGAAGAAGTGGAGAAACCACCGTCATGACAGAGAACGCGAGCATCGAAATGCCAGTGAGAATTTTATTTTTTCTGTTGTTCATGAGTATGTAAACCTCTATTAATAAATGATCAGAACGTATGCTCAAATTTTAACACTCTTTTTAACCTACTACAAGCCTTATCCCCAGACTAGCCTTTGGTTAGAATGTTCCAGTGACAATAAATGTGAGCGTATCGGTGTAATCGTTGTGTGCAGGAGTAATTGCGCTATTTTCTGCGTTGACCATGATTTGGGCACGAGCGCCAGTAACGGCAGCGCCACCTGTATTGTAGATTGGCTGGGCAGATGTTGTCACTGCCCCCACATCGTTCACGTGACCGGTCGTACAGGTCGCTCCATTAAACGGAGACACTTTGTTGAATGTTCCACTCGTTACTCCGTTTCGTTTTGCGCAAAGACCGTAGTTAGCGACGCCAGGAGCCATCGTACCCGTTGCAGATGGAATGTCATCAGCCGGAACTGATGTTGATCGCAACTCTCCGTAGAGTGAAACGACTGATACTATCGCTCCACCGGATGAGTTCGTGTCGAGATCAAACCAAATTGCATTGATAGCTGATTCATCTGAATTACTTGCCGCTGCGGTTGTGAGTGTGCCAAGCGCAACTGAATACGGTGCGCCTGTTTCCGTACTTGTCACCGCAGTTGCGTACGCATCAAGATCGAATGTAAGAGTCGGTGTAGTTGAAAATCCCCAACACGAATCGTTGTTTCCGTTGTTGGTCGCATTTGTCGGACCAATACTGATAGCGCCAGAGTGACAACCTCCGTCTTTGATGTCGACGTAATCAACTGAAGCTGTTCCGCTCGGTAAGAAATCCCATTTTACTCCGCTTGATGCTGACCAAAGTTTGATGAGCGCGGCCGCATGACCGGTCACTGTGAATACGCCCGTTACTGTATATGTCGGCGTACCGCCCGAAGCGGCGAAGTCGACCTGTTTTGCGGCAGTATGTGTGATTGTAAGATTGTTGAAGCTCGTCGTTCCAGAAATAGTAATTGTACTTGCCGTATTAAAGAGAACCGTACTGGTGCCCGACGTAAAGGCTCCGCTGTTTGTCCATCCGCCAGAGTTTGTGATTGTTGCACTTCCGCCATCGAGCGTGCCAGATGCACCGATTGTAACTCCCGCAATTCCTATATTGTGCGAGCTAAGTGCAAAGGTACCTCCCGTGACTCCGAATGTGTTACCAACATCAATCGCGGCGCCAAGAGTTTTTGTGCCAGTTCCACTTGAAATGAGATCATAAAATCTATTTGTTGTAGTGGTGAGTGTGCCGGAGTTTATTGTGGCAGTTCCATTTCCAGAAATAGTGACCACTGATGTGCTTCCGACTCCACCGAATACTCCGCTTGCTCCGCGCGTGATGAGTGTTCCGCTTGTTCCAGTCAAAGCTACAGCCGAGGCGTTCAGCGTAAGAATCGCAGA
>CAZRTW010000009.1:0-1739 GCA_964603145.1 uncultured Candidatus Saccharibacteria bacterium
TTGAGCAAGATGTTGTTGGCGGCCGTGTAACTATCACATTTCTTACACCGACTGAACTAAAATCAATTGTGGATCAACTTGAGCCGGGTCATGTACCGGCAAACGAACCGGGGGCGGAAGTCTCTCAAGAAATTGTTCTCGAGCAAATTCCTCAAGCACCTGTTATGCCAAAGTCTGACGACTCTGATCTCTACAACGTAAGCAACTTCTCAATTTAAAATAAAAATTCCTCGGGATTAAATCTCGAGGAATTTTTATTTGAATCGATCGGGGAACATGCGATGAAGGAGACTCTTTTTGTTCTGCTCTTTGAGGTACGTTCTAATATGCTTCTTTGCCATAGTTGTTTTAGTGAACGTCAGCCATTTTTCTTTCGGAGCGCCATCCTTTCTTGTCTCAATTGCCACAATGTCGCCCGACTGAAGTGTTGTGTCGAGTGAACAGAATTTTCCATTGATATGTGCACCGCTAGCCTTGTTCCCGATGGCAGAGTGAATAGAGTAAGCAAAATCGATAGTACTAGATCCTTTGGGAAGATCGATAACTTCTCCCGCCGGAGTGAAGACGAAAATGCGGTCGCTAAAAAGATCTGTTTTGAGATGCGCAAGGAAGTCGTCAGGTTCTTCGATCGTGTTATCAAGATCCTTGAATTCATTCGTCCATTTAAATTTTTCTTCGCGGGCATCACGTTTCTTGGGACCTTCTTTATAGGTGTAGTGAGAGGCAACACCAAACTCTGCACGTTTGTGCATAGCCAGTGTTCTGATTTGGACCTCCACAAGCCCGCCGTCCCCTGTAAAAATAGTGGTGTGAAGTGATTGGTATCCGTTTGGTTTTGGGAGGGCGATATAATCTTTAATACGGGAGGGAAGTGGCTTCCACAGTGAGTGAATGATACCAAGTACAGCATAACAATCCTCGACGCTTCCTACGATAACCCGAAGAGCAACAATGTCATAAATATGATCAATGCTCATCTGGTGTTCCTGTAGTTTTTTCCAGAGACTAAATTTGTGCTTAATACGATAATCAAGTTTTTCTACTTTTACGTTTGATGTTGCGATCTGATTTGTAAGTTCTTTATAGACATTCGCAAGTGTTTGTTCAAGAGCTTGACTGCGTTCCTTCAGAATTTTTTCCATCATTTCATATTCTTTTGGATACGCAAATGGGAATGCAGCATCTTCAATTTCTCCCTTCATTTTTCCGATACCAAAACGATCGGCAAGCGGAGCGTATACTTCGATAGCTTCAAGGGCGATACGACGCTGCTTTTCTGGGCGTACATACTGAAGCGTTCGCAGGTTATGAAGGCGGTCGGCAAGCTTAATAAGGAGTACTCGGTAGTCTTGCGCGAGGGCCATGATAAATTTTCGAAGTGATTCAACGTGGCGAATATGGCCTTTGTATTTGACCTGACCGAGCTTGGTAACTCCCTTAACAAGCGCAACGATCTCCTTGCCGAACTCTTTTTCAAGCTGTTCGTCAGTGGTCGGTGTATCTTCAAGAACATCATGCAGAAAGCCAGCAGCAATGGTTATCGCGTCCGTCTCATAACGGGTAAGGTTCTTAGCAGTTTCAAAGACGTGGATGAAGTAGGGCTCACCTGACATGCGTTTCTGGCCTTGGTGAGCTTTAAGGGCGAAGTCGTAGGCCCGAATGATAAGGTCTGCATCATTTGGCTTATGATGTGTTGGGAGCGCCTTTAGGATTTCTGCGACTTCGTAGCCTTCCATAAC
>CAZRTW010000009.1:1839-20213 GCA_964603145.1 uncultured Candidatus Saccharibacteria bacterium
TTTTTACAATCAGGATAGTTTGAACAAGAGTAAAAAATACCAAATCGGCCACGGCGCTCCATCATTTCGCCTTTACCGCATGTCGGACACATAACGCCAGTCATTTTTTTCTTGCGTTCCTCCTCATCTTCTTTAATAAATTTACATTTAGGGTATCGAGAGCAGGAAATGAAAAGTCCGAAGCGCCCTTCACGCTGAACAAGTTTTCCTCCGCCGTTCTTGCCTTTCTTTTCTCCGCAGAGTGGACAAAGTTCACCGGTTTCTTTCGGTCCCTGCATTTCAGAGCCATCAAGTTTTCGAGCACCGACACAGTCAGGGTATTTTGAACACGAGTAAAACTTCCCGTTTCGGGAGAGCTTAAAGATCATAGACGCTCCGCATTTTGGACAGACGATGTCGTCCGGTGCAGGACCAAGATCAGTTGCCTTTGCGAGTTTGTCTTTTTCCTTTACTTCCTTAAGAAACGGAGTGTAAAAATCTTTTAGTGTTTTTACATATTCACGGTCACCATTTGCGATATCGTCAAGCTTGTCTTCAATCTCTGCGGTGAATGTGTCGGAAATATATTCACCGAAGTTTGCTTCAAGAAAGCTCGAGACAACATCTCCGGTATCGGTAGGGTAGAGCGTACGCCCCTGTTTTGTTACATACCCGCGCTCCTCAAGAGTGCTCATGATGGAAGCATATGTGGACGGACGACCGATACCACGTTCCTCGAGGGCCTTAACGAGAGCCGCTTCACTGTAGCGGTTTGGTGGTTCTGTGGCTTTCTCCGTGCTCTGTAGATCGATGAGTTTGAGTGTTTCCCCAGCGGCAACTTTCGGAAGTTCTACATCTTCACCTCTAGCGTCAGAATCGACTTTGAGCCAGCCAGGAAAGAGCACGCGAGAGCCGTTTGCTGTGAATTCTGGGATTTCATCATGTCCAACAACATTGGCTACTATCTTTGTTTTAAGAAGTTTTGCGTCAGTCATCTGTGAAGAAACTGCACGCTCCCAAATAAGACGGTAGAGATCCTTCTGTTCGTCGTTCATTCCGGCAGAGAGTTTCTCAATATGGGTTGGACGGATACCTTCGTGAGCTTCCTGTGCGTTTTTTGATTTTGTTTTGTATGTGTGTGCCTCGGCAAATTCTTTTCCATACTTCTCTTCAACGAGCGCGAGGATTTGAGCCTGCGCCGTTGCGGAGAGATTAGTGCTGTCAGTACGCATGTATGTAATATGACCGGCTTCGTAGAGTTTTTGCGCAACCTGCATGGTACGTTTCGGAGAAAAACCGAGACGAGTGCTCGCTGTCTGCTGGATTGTTGAAGTTGTAAACGGCGCACGAGGGCTTCGCTTTTGTTCAGATTCCTTTACCTCAGTTACTGCCCACGGATTTGCTTTTCCGACGGTGAGGATTTTTTCTACAATTTTTTCATCACGTGGCTCCTCAACGCACGAGAGTTTGATCTGTACCTTAGCTTTTGTTTCGAACATACCATCGAGTACCCAATATTTTTCCGGAATGAATGCGCGGATTTCTCGCTCACGTTCCATGAGAATGCGAAGCGCAGGGGACTGCACGCGTCCTGCAGAGAGGCCGTAGCGAACTTTTTTCCAGATCACTCCGGAGAGATCGTACCCTACAAGACGATCTAGAATACGGCGAGCCTCTTGAGCTTTCACTAATTTTTCGTCGATGTCCCGCGGTTCTTTAAGTGCCTCTTCAACCGCCTCTTTGGTGATTTCATGAAAGGCCGCGCGCTTTATCTTGGCTTTCACTTTTTTGTCAGCCATGAGAAGTTCCTTAAGATGCCAAGAAATGGCTTCTCCTTCTCGGTCCGGGTCCGTTGCAAGAATGATTTCTTTCGCTTGCTCAGCGAGAGCCGAAAGCTCTTGGACAACCTTTTCCTTACCCTTTGAGATTTCGTAGTGAGGAACGAAGCCGGCGGGAATATCTATGGCTTTTTTGTTTGATTTTGGAATATCACGCACATGGCCAACAGAGGCGCGCACAGTATAAGCGCCATCGAGATATTTTTCGATAGTTTTGGCCTTGGACGGTGATTCGACGATGAGCAATTTCATATGTGTAACGCCTAATTAGTACTACACATTTATTTTTTGTGCAAACTTTCTTAATTCTTTTGAGTTAAAATGCTCGTCGAATTTCTCCGTATTCTTCTTTGATAAGGCCCTTTATTTCGAGTGTTGAAAGGAGAACATTTAGTTCGGAAAGTTGTAAATTGAGTGACTCTACTATTGCGTCGCGTGATTGGGGTTCGATCAGAAATTCGAGTAGCATTTTTTCATTTTTCGAAAGATTCTGAAGCTCTGAAATGGCTTCTTCTTTGATTGCTTTTGATGTGAGGCCAAACACTTCCAAAATATCTTCGCTTCGAGTAATTGGCGTTGCCCCTTGTTTGATAAGGAGGTTGGGTCCGAGGGATGTTGGGCTTGTGATTGGCCCTGGAACTGCGAGGAGTTCCTTATTGTAATCAAGTGCGAGGTGAGCGGTTATAAGTGTTCCGCTTTTGTCTGCTGCTTCAATAATGAGAGTTGCGTGTGCAATTCCTGCAACGAGCCGGTTGCGCGTAGGGAAGCTCCATGTTGTGGCCCGAAACGATGAATCGTACTCTGACACGAGCGTGCCACCCGCTTTTAGTATTTCTTTGGCGAGTGAGAGGTTGCTGGCCGGATAGAGTACTTTCTCGGAAAGACCGGATCCCAATATTGCAACAGTCTTTAAGCCTGCCTTTAGTGCTGATCTGTGAGCTACTGAATCGATACCAAGAGCTAGCCCCGATACTATTATTATGCCACTTCCGGCGAGCCCTCGAATGAGTTTGTCGCATGCATCAGCTCCGTAACTCGTATGCGTTCGAGAACCGACGACGGAGAGATACATACCATCCTTTGGTAAGGGCGCCCCTACTATATATAGTGCGTCCGGCGGTTCCGGGATTTGAAGAAGGCCATCGGGGTATTCTTCCTTCCCAAAAGAATAAATAGAAAAGTCCATGGGTGAGATTTGCTATCACCACCTTAAAAAGGGACCAGATTCTCTAATTTTATCATGTATGCTAGGATTTACGCATATGCTCGACATTAAATTTATCCGAGACAATCAGGATCTCGTAAAGGACGCTATCCGGAAGAAATTTATAAAACTGGAATTATCCGAGCTCATCTCCCTTGATGACCGCCGTCGCGAGGTGCTTCTTGCTACCGAAAACCTTCGTGCTGAACAGAAAAAGATTTCTGATGGCATGGTTAACGCCGATCCAGCTGGACGTGAGCAACTTCTTACACAACTCCGCCCACTTAAAGAGCAAGTGACTCTAAAAGAAGAGGAACTTCGGACAATTACAGCAGACTGGCGTGAAATGATGCTCCGAGTTCCAAACGTTCCGGACATGACCGTACCAGAAGGTGCGAGTGACGAAGAAAACGTTGAAGTGCGGACATGGGGAGAAAAGCCACAATTCGATTTCACTCCAAAAGATCACATTGAACTTTGTGAACAACATGATCTTGCCGATTTCGAACGCGGAGCAAAAGTTTCAGGCTTCCGTGGGTACTTTATGAAAAATGAAGGAGCACAGCTTTTCTTTGCGCTCTGGCAGTACACGCTCGACTATTTTGTAAAACAAGGATACACACCGATGATTGTGCCATCACTCGTAAAACGTGAAGCGCTTTACGGAACAGGATATCTTCCACAAGGAGAAGAAGATCTCTATCGAACACAGGATGATGAATTTCTCGCAGGTACTGCGGAGGTTGCTATGATGTCTTACTATTCTGGTGAAGTGCTCGACAAAGCAAATCTTCCAGAAAAATTTATCTGCTTCTCTCCATGTTTCCGTCGGGAAGCCGGTGCTCACGGGAAAGATGTGAAAGGAATTATCCGTGTCCATGAATTTTTCAAGCTCGAGCAGGTGATTTTATGTGAAGCAAATCACCAGATGTCAGTTGATTTTCATGAGGAGATTACTAAGCACGCAGAAAATATCATTCAGGCGCTCAAACTTCCATACCATGTCGTGGTGAACTGCACCGGGGATCTTGGGCTTGGCCAAGTGAAGAAATACGATATTGAAGTTTGGATGCCATCACAGAACAAATATCGAGAAACAAATTCTTCCTCATACTTCCATGATTTTCAGACACGCCGATTAAACATGCGCTATCGTGATGATGACGGTGCCATGAAATACGTGCACTCGCTCAACAACACGGCATGTGCCACTTCGCGCCTTCCAGCAGCTATTATGGAAAACTATCAGGAGGCAGATGGACGCATTCGCATCCCTGAAGTACTCAAACCTTACTTTGGAGGAAAAGAATATATTGGGTAGAACCCATCGGAAATATGCCAAGAAAAGAAGTCTCACCTCTCAAACGACACATTGAAGAGTCTCCCAAACTGCGCGAGCTCCGTAATAAGCGCGCCGTGCGCCGACGCCGTCTTGTCATACTCCTCTCAATACTTTTTCTAACGCTGGTTGGGGCTTTTGTTGATTTCGCGCGATACCCGACGTTACAGCTTTCTCAAGTTGTTGTTGAGGGAAACAAAGTCATTGATACAGATGATATTCTGGCAGTTACCGAGAAACATCTTTTGGGGAATTATGCGTATGTCATTCCTCATCGAAATGCTTTCTTCTATCCCAAAAAAGAAATTGCCGCAGATCTTCTTGTGCAATTCCCTCGTTTTAAAAACGTGCAAGTATACAGAACTAATCCACGAACGCTCGTCGTGACAGTGAAAGAAGTACATGGCCGAGCGCTTTGGTGCGGGCAAGGTAGTCCTGTTATATCTGCCGAAACAGAATGTTATTTTACAGATGACAAAGGTAAGATTGTGTCGCTTGCCCCATACTACTCTGGCAATGTGTACCCGCGTTTCTTCGGTGGAACTCTGAGCGGAA
Source organism: uncultured Candidatus Saccharibacteria bacterium (assembly GCA_964603145.1). Lineage (GTDB taxonomy): Bacteria > Patescibacteriota > Minisyncoccia > Phycocordibacterales > UBA9973 > CAITQP01. The sequence goes on from CAZRTW010000009.1 coordinate 6,755, forward strand.
GCGGGGTAGATCCAGTTGGTGCAACTTTCATTGGCGAGGAGGACTTTCATAGTTTGCTTACTTTTGAGGAAGGGGTGGAGAAGCTCGGTCTTCCGGTAAATGCTCTTAGCATCGGCAGAAATGGGGAGAATAATTTTATACTTGGCACTGGCGTCGACAACACCGCGATCATTCGCTTTCTTGCGAACGACAATTACAGTATTTTGCTCTCCAATCTCACAGCAGCACTCGGCAAAGACGCTCTTCGTGATGAACTGAAAAAAAACCGCGCAAATCTTTTATATTTTGATCTTCGTTTTACAAACAAGGTGTACTACAAGTTTAATGGGGAATAGATAATGAATAATTTTTGGCAAAAACTACCTAAACCATTTTTTGTTCTTGCGCCGATGGCTGACGTCACCGACGCTTCTTTTCGTCGTATGATTGCTAAATATTCTCGGCATGGGCAAGAAGGTGGCGGACCGGATGTTTTTTGGACTGAATTCGTGGCAGCCGATGGGATTGTTTCTCGCGGATTTGAAGCACTTAAATATGATCTTATGTTTACTGAAGAAGAACATCCGATTGTGGCTCAACTTTTCGGATCAAACCCTGACAAGATGGAGCAGGCAGTAAAAATATGTGCTGATCTCGGTTTTGATGGTATTGATATTAATATGGGATGCCCTGACAAAACAATCGAGAAGCAGGGCTCTGGTGCATGCATGATAAAAAATCCTGATGCGGCAAAAGAAATAATTCGCGCCGCTAAACGCGGTGCTCCGAATCTTCCAATTTCAGTGAAGACTCGTATCGGTTACAACAAAAATGAAATTGATCGTTGGATTCCACAGCTTCTCGAAGAAGATCTTGCCGCGCTTACTATTCATTGTCGGACCCGAAAGGAAATGAGTAAGGTTCCAGCCCGTTGGGAGCACGTGAAGGAAGTGGTTGCGATCCGTGATCAGATGGGAGTAAAAACACTCATTCTTGGAAATGGAGACGTAAAAAATATCGAAGATGCAAAAGAAAAAGTGAGCCAAACAGGTTGTGATGGTGTCATGCTTGGCCGTGCTATTTTTGGAAATCCTTGGCTCTTTGATCAAAATAAGGGGGAGGTCCCGCTCGATGAAAAACTCCGCGTAATGGTTGAGCACACGAAACTTTATGAAGAACTCTTGGGGCATATCAAAGGTTTTTCAATTATGAAAAAGCACTATAAGGCGTATGTGCACAATTTTGATGGAGCACTCGAATTGCGAGCAAGACTTATGGAGTGCGAGAACGCAGCTGGAGTAGAGGCAATCGTGAATGAATTTTTGTCCTCAAAATAAAAACGGCGCAAAATGATTGCGACGTTTCTATTACTTACTGCAGTAATTATGTTTACTTGCAGTTGATGAATTTCTTAAAGTCCACATCCTCTATAGGATAGATAACATACCCTATGCCGTGGTCTTTGACCGCATGCATTATTGTAGGGCGTACAGTATCATCGGCAACGAACATGAAGGTGTTTTTCGCCACAATTTCATCTTTGAGGTCAAAGATTGCGTCTAATGCGCAGTTACCGTCAGCGAGAACGATGGTCTTCAGGGTCGAAGGTTGTTGTACAGCCTCCTTAACTTCATCGGTTGTGCCGCAGACAATAATTTCGTCAACGCCTGGCATGCCTTGCAGAAGTTTCATTTTTTGGATGTTTAGAGCAAGTATGCTCAGAATGATTATTCGCATAAAGAATTTTTTTTTGAATCAAGAACAATAGTATCGGTTACACTATAAAACTAATTTGTGTTTAGTCAATGATATTAATTTTGATAAACCAAGACAGATAGGTATACTCTTATCCATATATGAGCGAACATCAAGCCCTCTATCGTAAATACCGTCCAGAAGCATTTGCCGATTTGGTAGGACAGGATCATGTTGTTGCTGCGCTTGAAGGCGCCCTTAAAGAGGGGAAGCTTGCTCACGCCTATCTTTTCTCTGGTGGGCGAGGCACAGGAAAGACTACTTCCGCTCGTATCATCGCGCGCGGACTCGGAACATCCGACAGTGATATTTATGAAATTGATGCGGCCTCAAATCGAGGTATCGATAACATCCGCGAGCTTCGTGAAAATGTCAGCACGCACCCATTTGATTCAAAGTACAAAGTTTACATTATCGACGAAGTGCACATGCTCACTAAGGAAGCATTCAACGCGCTTCTCAAAACGCTTGAAGAACCGCCAGCACATGTCATTTTCATTCTTGCCACAACGGAGTTAGAAAAAGTTCCTGATACTATTATTTCCCGCTGTCAGACATTTCAGTTTCGAAAACCATCCGAAGCTATACTTCGAGAAGTAATTGAGCGCACGGCAAAGAAAGAAAAGGTTACTCTTGGTGCAGGCGTCGCAGATCTTATTGCACTTCTCGCGAATGGTTCCTTCCGTGATGCGCTTGGAACTCTTCAGAAAGTAATTAGCGCAGCAGGTAACAAAGTAAGTATCGATGATGCCACTCGAGTAACTGGTGCGCCGCCAGTATCTATCGTGCATGACCTTCTCGAAGCCATTGCTCGCGGAGCGCTTTCGGAAGCACTTCTTGTCGTAGAAAAATCTCGCGCATCGAATATTTCTTCAAAGACACTTCTTGAACTTCTTCTCCATTCTTTCCGTCGTGTATTACTTCTTAAAGTTGCCCCACAAACAGCAAAAGGGGAAATGGCCGCACTCTCTGGTGAGGAACAGGAATTTCTTGTACGGCTTTCAAAAATGGAATCACTCCACTTAAACTCTGGTTCATTAGTGATTCTTCTCGATGCAATGAGCACACAACGCTTTGCCTACATTGAGCAATTGCCGCTAGAACTTGCGCTCATGAAAATCCTCGGCTAAAACCGAGGTTGTTTTTTAAGCCCAAAAACGATAAGCTGGAGGCGGTTTACCATTTTGGGGTATCGTCTAATGGTAGGACAGAGGCCTTTGAAGCCTTTAATCGTGGTTCGAATCCATGTACCCCAGCAACACGCAAAGCGTGGCGGGTGAGCGAGCCAACTGCTTGGCTCGCGTCAGGGATTCGAAGAGGTTCTCCGTTATATTTTTAAAAGTACTTATTTAAAAATATCGGAAACCTGTACTGCTCCTGTAAGGAGAGAATCCCTGCACTTCAGCAACTTTGATCAGGGTTCGACTTCTTAGAAGAGAGTCAGGAATATTTATCCCTTTTTTAAAAACATCGTTTTTAAAACTAGATTTCGCAGTCCGTCCGCGTGGCATTCGATTTCTTCCTCGTTATCAGTTAGACGAATATTCTTAATTTTTGTTCCTTGCTTAAGTGTGGCGGAACTACCTTTTACCTTCAGGTCTTTGATCAGTATGACTGAATCACCATTTGTAAGAATCGCACCATTGCTATCTTTTGTAATAATAATTTCTTCCTCATCATTTTCCTCCGTATTCATGCGACAAGTATACACTTTTTTATGAAGTGGTATACTCGAACGATGAAAAAAAGATTCTTGAGTATCTCTCATCATATGCGGTCAAATTGGAAGGCCGGACTGACTGTCGCTCTCGTTTCTTTGCCTCTTTCTGTCTCACTCGCCGTCGCTTCAGGCGCTACACCAACGATAGGAATTATCGCAGCAATTTGGGGTGGGTTGTTCGCTTCTTTCTTTGGCGGAAGTCATTTTAATATTGTCGGGCCTACTGGAGCTCTTGCGGGTGCTATTGCTGTCTTTGTGTCGGCACATGGCATACAGACGCTTCCAATGCTTTCGATTACTGTGGGTATTTTAATTCTCATCGCGTGGCGCTTTCGTCTGGAGAAATTCATACGACATATTCCGGAGCATACGATTCACGGATTTACTATTGGTATCGCAATTGCAATCGCTGCGACTCAGCTTGGAAATGCACTCGGTATATCGCTACCATCAGGTATAGACGGACAGTGGGAAAAGATAATGCATTACATTGCGCATTTGTCGGATACGCAAGGAGCTATTCTTTTTGTATTCATTCTTTTTCTAGGATTGCTATTTGCAATGAAAAAAGTTTTTCCGAAGATTCCCGGTGCCATCATTCTTTCTCCGATAGGAATTCTTTTAGGATATCTTGCACACCTTGGGGTTATACATGCGACCATCCCAACGCTCGGCGATGTTTTTCCTAGCATGGCACCGAGGTTTGCCGAGAACATGCATGTATTTTTTGCACCATATCTTATCGTGCCAGCTTTAGGAATTGCTCTTATAGCAATTATTGAGACGGGAATTTCAGCAACTATTGCAGATAATGTGACCGGAACTAAACATAATCCAAAAAAAGAAGTTTTCGGCCTTGGTTTAGGTAATATCGCTTCCGGATTATTCGGGGGGATGCCGGTGACCGCTGCTCTTGCGCGCACATCGCTTAACATTAAAAGTGGAGCGGACCATAAGACGTCCGGTGTCATAAATGCTGTCTGTATCGTTGTCATCTCGTCAGTGTTTCTTTCCTTTTTTAAATATATTCCAATGGCAGTGATTGCCGCGATACTTACGTATGTCGCATATCAACTGATCGAACGTGATGTGCTTGTGCACTCTTGGAAAAACGCACGCAAACAATTTCTGATTATATTGATTGTTGCATTCGTGTGTGTCTATAAAGATACAATCTGGGGGATTGCGATCGGCATCTGCATCGCTCTTGTTGGAGAATTATGGCGCCGTTACAAGGTACATGGACTCTAAATTGCTATAATTTTGCATATGCGCAATATATTCAAGCTCGCCGTGTCTATCGGAGCGCCACTTCTCGCAGGTGGCATCGGCTCTTTGTTTACGGCTTCATCCCTAGATGTCTGGTATATGAGTCTGCTTAAGCCTTCACTTAATCCTCCTGGATGGGTGTTCGGTCCAGTGTGGACGACACTGTTTGTTCTTATGGGAAGTGCAGCCTTTCTTATTTGGAAAAAAGCCGAAAAAAATCGCCAGGCACGAACGGCTCTCATTATTTTTGGTATTCAGCTTATCTTAAATGTTTTTTGGTCCATACTCTTTTTCGGCCTTCAGTCGCCAGGAGGAGCGTTCATTGAAATTATTTTCCTTTGGGTTTCGATTCTTTGTACGATTATCGCTTTTGCAAAAATTTCTAAGCTAGCAGCTTGGCTTCTTGTTCCGTACATTATTTGGGTCAGTTTCGCCGGATATTTAAATTACTGGATTTATGCACTTAATTAAAATGAAAGAAACAATCGCTATCGTAGGTGGCTCAGGATTTATCGGAACGAAACTTTCCGAGGTATTACTTGAAAAGGGATATACGGTCCGTATCATCGATCTTGTTCCACCACGTGTCCAACATGAACGGCTTATTTTTACGAAATCCAATCTTGCTGAAGGGAATAGTTCCTCAGATCTTATTGACGGGTGCTTAGCCGTCATCAATCTTGCAGGAGCAACTATCGGCCGACGCTGGAATGCCTCATACAAGGAAAAAATTTACAACAGTCGTATCGATACAACACGTGCGCTCGTTCGCTTGATCGAAAACTGTGTCAAAAAACCTGAGGTATTAGTAAACGCATCTGCGGTCGGATATTACGGCGATAGAGGTGGAGATGTCCTCGGTGAAGACTTTAAGCCTGGAACAGATTTTCTTGGAAAGCTTTGTGTTGATTGGGAACGTGAGGCTTCGTTGGCGGATTCTTCTGGAGTACGCGTTGTATGTATCCGTACTGCGAATGTGCTGGGGCCGGGTGGACTCCTCACAACTCTTGAACCAATGTTTCGTCGATGGATCGGTGGATATTTTGGTTCAGGTACTCAGTATATGCCGTGGGTACACTGGAAGGATATTGTCGGAATATATGTCCATGCTATCGAGCACCCCCTTCGCGGAGCATTTAATGTAGGCGCAGGGAAGACACCGACACAGAAAGAACTATTTAAGGCTTTCGCGCGCACAGTTCATGCACCTGTAGTTTGGCCAGTACCGTATGTTGTTGCTCGGCTGATTTTTGGTCAATTTGCCGATGCGCTTGTTGCGAGTCAAAATACAGATTCCAAAAAGATTCGTGAGGCCGGATATACATATCAGTTTGAAGATATTTCAACTGCGCTACGTGAATTGTATCCGTATTGATACAATGATGATATATGTCAGACATGAAATTGGCTGTAGCGATCATTGCATCAGTTCTCGCTTTTATCGTGAACATTTCGTATCTTCGGGACACATTCAGTAATAAAATTAAACCACATCCGTACACGTGGTTTATTTGGTCTATCGTGTCCATGACCACATTTTTTGGCGGTTTGGCGAAGGGCGCAGGAATTGGAGCGCTTCCGACAGGAATTGCTGAAGGGTTCACCGTTATTATTTTTATTTTTTCTGTACGATCTTTTTTTAAAGATCGTACAGAACGTATCCACCCGATTGATCACTATTTTTTAGCAATTTCACTCCTTGGCCTCATACCATGGGCAATTACCAAAGATCCGACCATTTCGGTCGTTATTGTTGTTCTTGTTGATATCGTTGCGTTTATTCCGACAATCCGCAAAACATGGATGCACCCTAAAACAGAGCGTCCGCTACTCTATGAAATGAATGCTTCCCGTCATGTGCTTACGCTTTTCTCTTTGCAGGCATATAATACGGCAACAATGTTTCATTCAATTGCTATGATCTGCACGAATGTGATAATGACAGTGCTTATTAAAAGAAAACGAGCTTAATCTATGAATTACAATATCCATCCAATTTTTGTACACTTTCCAATTGCATTTTTGCTTCTATACTCTCTTCTTAAAATTCTTCCGTTTAGAAAATGGTTTCCCACCGTAGCATGGAAGGAAATTCAAAGAGTTCTTCTCCTTGCTGGTGTACTTGGTAGTTTTGCTGCGACATCGACAGGTGAAATCGCAGAGCATCTAACAAATCAAAATCATCAGCTTGTGGAAACACATGCATTTTTCGCAGCAGTATCGACTTGGTTGTACGGGGCCCTCCTTTTAGGAGAAGCACTCTCACTCTTTAACTCTCACTTCATCAAAAATCCTATGGCAACTGGTGCGAAATTACTCATAGGAGTGGAAAAAATTCTTACGAATCAAGCCGTCACTGTTTTTCTTGCAATTACTGGCGCGATAGCCATACTTATGACTGGTTTATTGGGAGGGGTAATGGTGTATGGAACTACTGCTGATCCGCTTGCAGGAATTGTTCTTAAGATGCTCGGAATTAGTTTGTAAGCATGTTTATGGATATTGAATCTCGTATAAAAACCATTGAAGAAAGAAATTCTCGCGTAGAGGCTGAGAAAGCTTGGGAGACAAGTGCTTTTCGCATTGTTCTCGTCATGCTCATGACATACATTGTTGCCTGTGCCGCTCTTTTTGCAATCCGAAATTCTAACCCATTTCTAAATGCACTTATTCCAACACTCGGCTATTATCTTTCTACACAATCAATCCCTGTCATTAAAAAATGGTGGATAGCTAAGCATTGTAAATAAATGAAATCCTACAATACAATCCAAGCCTACATAAAAGACCAGTCAAAGGAAGTTCAGCCACTTCTTAAAAAATTGCATGCAACAATACTGGCTGCTGCACCAAAAGCAGAAGAGGCGGTGAAGTACGGCATGCCGACATATATGTTTCATGGCAATATGGTATTCTTTGGTGCATTCAAAAATCACCTCGGTTTTTTCCCAACTCCATCCGGCGTGATTAAATTCAAAAAGGAATTGGCAAAGTACAAAACATCAAAAGGTACAATTCAATTTCCATACAACGAACCAATTCCGTATTCGCTGGTGACCAAAATTACAAAATTTCGCGTAAAAGAACAGATCGCATTAGCGAAGGAAAAAAAATAAATGTCTAATCAGAAATTCATCATTAGCTTCGTTGGTGCACCTTGCGCGGGAAAGTCTACTGCTGCCAAACTTTTGGCGGAGAAACTTCCTGATATTTATTTTGTTTCCTATGACAAACAGAAATGGTTTCTCTCTGGGTACGATCGCCATAAGCATTACAAACTCGTTAAAGAATTAACCTTTGGTCTTTTTGAATTAGTTTGCCAAAGCGGAACCCCTATTCAGCTCGAATATTTCCGCACGGAAGAGGAATACCAGAAGTGTTTGGCTGTAGCAGAAAAATATGGCTATGTGCTTGTATGCGTTGAGCTCACTGCGCCACGCGACGTTCTCATTGAACGCTTTCGCGAGCGTGTTATTGAATCAGAAAAAACTGGGCAAAAAATTTCCATAAGGACTGAAGATTTATTTATTGAAAATCTTGATGCCGGGTATTATTGCCCAAAGGATATTCCGTCATTTGATACAACAAAAACTACAACTGAAGATATCGTTGCAGAGACGCTTGCGCTTGTACTCTCTAAATAAATGAAAAAAGATACTACAACATATGATGTCATAGTTATTGGAGGAGGAGCCTCTGGCATGATGGCTGCAGGGCGTGCAGCAGAGAGCGGCAAAAAAGTGCTTCTTATTGAAAAGAACAGAATGGTAGGGGAGAAGCTCAAAATTTCAGGTGGTGGACGCTGTAATATTACGAATGCCGAATACGATAATCGGAAGCTTTTGAAGCAGTATGGAAAGTCGGAATCCTACCTCTACTCACCGTTTTCCCAATATAGTGTTAAGGAAACTTTTTCTTTTTTTGAATCTTTCGGATTACCGCTCGTTGTGCAAGCTCGAAACCGTGCCTTTCCTAAAACAGAAAAAGCACTCGATGTGTGCAATGTTTTAATAAAGTATATGAAAAAGGGAGGGGTGACTGTTGTGACTGATTCTCCGGTAAAAAAGATCATCCATGCGGATAACAAAATTACCGGAGTAGAGACAAAAACAGGCACATACCGAGGACATAGTTTTATTCTCGCCACGGGCGGTGTCTCGCACCCAGAAACGGGCTCGACGGGAGATGGATTCAAGTGGCTTGAAGACTTGGGCCACAGTGTTAAGAAACCCACTCCGACTATTGTTCCAATCGCTGTACGAGATGAATGGGTTCATGCGCTCTCTGGCACATCGCTTACATTTATGAAGATTACATTTTATCAAGATGATGTGAAAAAATTTTCCAAAACCGGAAAAGTATTGTTTACGCATTTTGGACTCTCTGGTCCGCTTATTTTAAATTCTGCTGAAAAGATTGGTGACTTACTTCGTGAGGGTACAGTGACAGCGAAGATCGACGCATATCCTGACACTGACATCGGAGCGCTGGATGCACAAATCACAAAAATTTTTGATGCTAATAAAAATAAAATGCTCAAAAATATTTTTAAGGATATGGTGCCGCCTGGTGTTGCTCCAGGCATTATGATGTTGCTCGTTGGAATTAATTTTGATACGAAAGTGCACAGTATCACACGCGACGAGCGTCGCCGTATTGTGAACACACTTAAAGCACTTCCTGTTACTGTGACAAATCTTATGGGGTACGACAGAGCAGTTATTGCCGATGGGGGAGTAACGCTCGATGAGATTGATACTAGAACCATGCGTTCAAAAGTGATCCCTAATTTGTATGTAACGGGCGATCTTCTTCATATTAATCGTCCTTCAGGCGGGTATTCGCTGCAGATGTGCTGGACTACTGGATACGTGGCCGGTTCGAATGCGTAAGCTTGAATTTCTTCCCCTCCTTTACTAAGGAGGGGTGGCTCGTAATCGAGACGGGGTGGTTCTTTGCATCAATTCAGGAACCACCCCTAACCCCTCCTGGGTACAGGAGGGGAATAGATGCGGAATGACACAAAATCCGAAAATCTGTTAAAATGAGGCCACTTATGAAAATCTCCAAAGTTCATGCCCGCCAAGTGCTTGATTCTCGAGGCAATCCTACTGTAGAAGCAGATGTTCTTCTTGAAAATGGTGCTATGGGCCGAGCTATTGCACCCTCTGGCGCTTCAACAGGCTCACACGAAGCTCTTGAACTTCGAGATGGCGACAAGTCTCTCTATGGCGGAAAGAGTGTTCTTAAGGCGGTCAAACACGTAAATACGGAAATTGCTGGAAAGATTATTGGCATGGACGCAGATGACCAAGCGGCTATTGATAAGGCAATGATCGTTCTTGATGACACTCCGAACAAGGGCCGTCTTGGCGCGAACGCAATTTTGGCTGTTTCTCTTGCGACAGCAAAAGCTGCTGCAAATGCGAAAGGTATCTCACTTCATGAACAAATAAAAACACTCTCTGGAAATCCACGGCACTTTCTAATGCCAGTGCCGATGGCGAACATCATTAACGGAGGAAAGCATGCGTCTGGTTCGACTGATATTCAGGAATTTATGATCATGCCGATTGGCGCGGCAACTTTTTCAAAAGGCCTTCAGATGTGTACGGAAGTATTTCATGCGCTTGGAAAAGTGTTATCTGAAAAAGGATACGGTACAACAGTGGGGGATGAGGGAGGCTATGCCCCAGCGGTAAAAAATGGAAACGAAGAAGCTTTTGAACTTATCCGCCTTGCAACAGAAAAAGCTGGTTATGGATTTGGCAAAGATATTTTTCTCGCGCTCGATGTTGCAGCTTCTGAACTATACGAGGATGGTATGTACAACCTCAAGACTGAAAACAAAAAACTCACCGGAGACGAGATGGCACTTTGGTATGCTGACCTCGTAGAAAAATATCCGATTGTCTCTATTGAAGATGGGCTAAATGAAGATGATTGGGATGGATGGCAAAAGCTCACAGAAAAAATTGGAGACAAAATCCAGCTCGTTGGCGATGATCTTCTTGTGACGAACACGGATTTTATTCGCCGCGGTATTACAGAAAAAGCTTGCAACTCTGTTCTCATTAAACTCAATCAGATCGGAACACTTACAGAAACAATTAACGCTGTGAAGATGGCAGAAGATGCGGGCTGGACAGCGGTGATTTCACACCGCTCCGGCGAAACGGAGGATACGACCATCGCGCACCTTGCAGTTGGACTTTCTACGGGACAGATTAAGACGGGTTCACTATGTCGTACCGACCGTGTGGCTAAATACAACGAGCTTCTTCGTATCGAAGAAATGCTCGGTGATGCTGCGACATATGCAGGTATGGGGGCGTTGAGGAAATAGGAATTACTTCCCCTCCTCTACTAAGGAGGGGACTGAGGGGTGGTGCATTTAATTCAGGAACCACCCCTGCACCCCTCCTGTGTACAGGAGGGGAAATACAAAAAATGCAAAACGAAAATAAAAAGAAACAGGTGGCACTAATAGTTCTCGATGGCTGGGGCTACCGGCCGGACTCTAAAGATAATGCGATTGCGGAAGCACAGACTCCTTTTTTTGATGCGCTCTGGAATGAGTATCCACACACAACTCTCAAGGCATCAGAAGAAGATGTTGGTTTGCCAAGCGGACAGATTGGAAATAGTGAAGTAGGACACATGACCATCGGAGCCGGACGAGTAATCGATACTGACCTTGTCCGCATCACAAAATCTATGAAGGCCGGCGAATTTGTTTCTAATCCTGCATTCAAAACTATTTTTGATCATGTTAAAAAATATGGCGGAACACTTCACCTTATGGGACTTCTTTCTCCAGGTGGTATTCACTCGCACGAAGAGCATCTGTTTGGGATTTTACGTGCCGCAAAGGAGGTCGGGATCAAAGATGTAGCTATTCATGCATTTACTGACGGCCGTGATGTTTCCCCACAAAGCGCAGATAAATCACTCGAGCAAATTGAAAAACTCTGTGCCGAACTTGGCATTGGCGTGATTGCGACAGCGACAGGTCGTTTGTATGCAATGGATCGCGACAAGAACTGGGATCGTGTGGAAAAAGCTAGGCAGGCGGTTTTTCATGGAAAAGGGAAAGAACATAAAGGAGTAAGGCCCTCAGAAATTATTCGTGCGCTCCACAAAGAAGGAATTCAGGACGAATATCTTGAACCGCTTATTTTCCTAGACGAAAATGGAAAAGGTTATGAACTCAAAGAAAATGATGGAGTCTTGTTTTGGAATTTCCGTCCCGACCGCGCCCGACAAATGAGTAAACTTATCGAGGAGGCTTCATCACAAAAAAATATTTGTTTTGTCACGCTTACCGAGTATGATCCGAATCTCAAAGCGTATGTTGCATTTGCACCAAACAAAATAGATACGACCATTGCCGCAGAAATTTCAAAGGCAGGTCTTACACAGGCACATGTGGCAGAAACAGAAAAATATCCACATGCGACATATTTCTTAAACGGTGGACGGGAAGAGCCACACGAGGGAGAAGAGCACATCATGATTGAAAGTCGAAAGGACGTGCTTACGCACGATCTTGCTCCTGAGATGAAGGCCAAGGAAATTGCTAATGCGGCAATTTCACGAATCAATAACGGTGTAGATTTTATTTTCATAAACTTTGCTAACGCTGACATGGTAGGGCACACAGCAAATAAGCCGGCAATTATTACGGCAGTCGAGACGATCGATCATGAACTTGGCCGTGTGATCGGAGCGCTCAAAGCAAAAGGCGGAGTTGCATTTATTACAGCAGATCACGGCAATGCCGAAATGAATATTGACCAAGCGACAGGCGAGCGCCACACAGCCCACACCTTGAGTGTTGTGCCGGCAATTCTCACCGAAAAAGGCCATACAATGCACGAAGGCACGCTTGCTGACATCGCACCAACAATACTCGATTTGTACGGTATTTCTATCCCAAAGTCTATGACCGGCAAATCCTTGTTTTAAGGTTTGTTGACAGTTTCTAATTTACTAGTAAAGTAATATCAATCATACGTTCACAAACGTTTTAGTCCAGCACCACGGACGCTTTTTTAGTTTTTGTGGTGCCGGACTAAATCTAACCAAACCGGTTTAAATATAATCGATATGATGACATACGTAATCGCCTTTGGCGGAAAATTCAACCTCACGTATTTGAGGGGAAACTTGGGGTATTACCCCAAAAATGCGCATGTACTAAAAAAGGACCTGCATGCCCGTTATGGAAATAACCATGTTTATGACGAACTTTTCCATGGTGACGGCACAGAAATGAAGCTTGCTGACAAGGAAAAACTCATGAGCTATCTCCTCCAGACAAGACCCAGCAAAGTGTTGTTACTTATGAGCGGCGCGTTTGGAAAGCTTATGGCAGAATATATCACAAAGCATTTGCCCGAAGGTTACACTCCACTTATTGGCCTTGTAAGCAGCCATGCGCCCTATGTTATCAAGGGAGGTGATGCGGACTCACGCTTTGATAGGATGGATGTACATCTTAACAATGCCGAGGCTGGAATTTACTACTATGACGCAGAGGATGTAATCGCAAAGTACACCCTACCGTTAGTGCATGCTAATTAAATCGGCCCAAACCTACCTATTTACAAAGGCCTTCTTCAACACAGAAGGCTTTTGTTAATTATGGGTAAAATCGCCGTTTGACATCGCGGGCTAACCTTGCTATCCTTGTCGAGATATCTGAAATGGCAAATTTGATCACACACAATTTCA
>CAZRTW010000010.1:0-19190 GCA_964603145.1 uncultured Candidatus Saccharibacteria bacterium
TCCGTCATCATAGGTAACTGTTACATCAGCCCCCTCATACCCAAGAGTCCCGAGCATACCCAGCACATCATTTTGTATTTGTTCATGTTTCATAGCAAGTGAAATAAAAAACCGGCTGATTCGCAGACGATTTAGCAAAATCGCTTTTGAAGCTCACCTCTTGGGGGCATAGGACGGGCTTTTTGGCTACACGGCAACGGCTTTCGCTTTCTGCATTTTGCGCCGAGTATAGAGCTCCTGACCTATGGTAAAGATATTACTCGTAATCCAATAAAGCGCAACCGCCGCAGAAATTGAGTAGGCGATAAACCCGATCATGATTGGGAGCACATACAACATCTGAATTTGGAGAGTCATGGCGAACTGTCCAGCCATACCTTCTCCTCCTTGCGGCTTGCCTTGTCTTTTCTGCGCAAGCCAGCCTTGAATAAACTGTGTCCCAGCTGCAAGGACCGCAAAGATAATGCTCTTTTCAGCAAGATTAAAGAACCCAAGGAAGTTCATATTGAATGTTTCCGGCGCGTTCACAAATGAATACGGCAAGACTGATGTTTCAGTAAACCCATGGAGGAACACGAGATAGAGAGCGATGATGATTGGAAGCTGAATGAGAATAAGAAGACAGCTTGAAAAAGGATTTACCTTTTTTTCCTTATAGAGTGCAAAAATTTGCTTATTCTGCTCTGCTTTATCAGTAACACGCGCTTTAATCGCGTTAATCTCCGGCTCAAGTTCCTTCATTTCAATCTGTGAATAGATTGAACGCTGGGTGAGAGGGAAGAGTATGAGTTTTACGATAATAGTAAGCGTGATAACGGCAAGACCGACATCAGCGCCTGGCATAATCGCAATAATGCCGAGAAGAAGGTTGTAAAGTGGGCGATAAAAAACGTTGTTCCAAAAAGCGTTTAACATAGGAACATCGTAACAGAAAACAAGGAACAATGGAACAGGACGCCCCGCAGCGTATGCTGCGGGGCTTTGTTTTAGTGTTTCTTGTTCTTTGTTCTATGCCCTAAGGAACAAGATCAACTCGAGGTTCATTGAATGGATTACAACGAAGAATACGTTTGGTTGTAAGCCATATACCTTTAATACTCCCATGTTTTTGAAGAGCCTCCTTTCCGTATTCTGAACAGCTGGGGTAAAAAATGCATGTTTTTTTATTACGCCCTAATAGCTTGGGAAGAACCCCTCTCTCTGGTGAGAGGATTTTTTGATACATGACTATGAACCTAATGAAGACATAGCGCATTATTGTAAAAGTTTAGCACTTTTAAGGGCCTCTAAAACTTCCTCTCGGAGCTCTTGGATAGAAGCTGTACTATCGGCCTTAGTGTAGGAAATAAGAACCAAAACACCCAAAGAAAGGCTAGGAATAAGGCTTTTTACGGCATCATAACCCCGTCTTCGAAGCTTATTACGAAGAACGGCCTTCGGTGCCACTTTTTTCGAAACCGTGAAAGATATCTGTGGCTCCCTTAGTTGGGGAATTCGTGTGTATAAAACAAGAAACCTCGAAGTTTTTAACCTTCGAGCCTTTATAAGATGTTTCTCGATTTGTTGCTTCGTGAGCCGTGAGTGCTTTGGAAGCATGAAAGGGGAGACTAAACAGTCGTTAGTTTCTTTCGACCTTTTTGGCGGCGCTTAGCAAGAACTTTGCGGCCAGAAGTACTCTTTGAGCGAACGAGAAATCCGTGGGTCTTTGCTCGCTTTCGCTTTTTTGGTTGGTACGTGAATGACATACGGGCACTATAGCATAGAAAACGAATCCCGCAACCTGTGTGAACACTGTGCGTATGGTATGCTGTTTCTCCACATGTTATCAACAGGGATATCCAGTTAAGTTTGTCGTCGAAAAATTACAGCCGTATATAATCGTTCAATATGGATACAAAAGAGCTCTGGAACCACTGTTTAGTCGAGATCGAGGGAGAGGTATCAAAAGCAAACTTTAGCACATGGTTTAAAAACACATCCGTTGTGAAAGAAGACGCCGGGACAGTGTACGTTGGCGTGCCTAATGAGTTTGTAAAAGACTGGCTCTCAAACAAGTTTCATAAACTCATCATGCGCGTTCTTCGAAATGCTTGGGAGCATACTCGTTCCGTTGAATACACAGTTGTTAAAGCTGATCAAAAGAATCACAAAACTGAAGCAACTATTCAACTCAAACCTGAATTTGCAGTAAACACCGAGCTCCCGCTGAAAGACCTCTATATTAACAAAGACGACAATCTTAACCCTCGGTACACTTTCGACACATTTGTCGTGGGTCCGTTTAATGAACTTGCGTACGCGGCAACACAGGCTGCTGTAGCTCGACCTGGGAAACAATACAACCCTCTTTTTATTTACGGCCCAACTGGTCTCGGAAAAACACACCTTATCCAAGCTGTGGGGAATGCAATCAAAGAGAAATACCCTGAAAAGAAAGTGTATTACATCACTCAGGAAAAATTTACCGTTGATTACATCAACTCCGTACAAAACAGCCGTGGAGCAGGGAACACTTTCAAAGAAAAATACCGAAAGTACGACGTTATTATTATTGACGACGTGCAGTTAGTGGGAAAGGCAGAGAAAACCCAAGAGGAACTCTTTCATCTTTTTAATAGTTATTATGAAGCGGGGAAACAAATTGTTTTCTCTTCTGATAAGCACCCTAACTTTATCCCTGGCCTTGAGGACCGTATGCGCTCACGCTTTGCACAGGGGATGATTGTTGATATTACTGAACCTGAATACGAATCCCGCCTCGCGATTCTTCGAGCGAAGGTACAAGATTCTGGTATTAATCTCCCTGAAGAAATTATTGATTACATCGCTAGTGTTATCACTGGTAATGTGCGCGAGCTTGAAGGAAGTCTAAACACGATTGTTCTTCAAACTCAAATGAAAGGACGTTTCCCAACACTTCTTGAAACAAAGAACCTTCTTAAGAACAGCATAAAACAGAAGAAAACAGCTTCAGTGAAAGACGTTGTAAAAACTATTGCTGACTTCTATTCAGTAGAGGAAACTTCAATTTATGAAAAAACCCGCCGTAAAGAGATCGTAAAGGTTCGACAGATAGTTATGTTTGTTCTTCGAGAGGATTTTAATGTTTCATATCCGCTAATTGGACAAAAACTCGGTGGGAAAGACCATACGACTGTTATCCATTCATGTTTAAAAATTAAAAACGATATGAAGAACGATATGCTTATTGCCCAAGAACTAGACCAGATACGTGCATTGTTTAAATAGTCGGGGAAAACCGTAGGAAAAGAAATGCGTTAGTGTGGAAGAGCTGTGGAGAAAAACGATAGATATGTGTGGTGTAGTAAATGGGTGTGTAAAAGAAGAGAGTAATCAACAGTTGTGTAATGTAGGAAGTATGAAAATAAGTAGATGGTTACAGGGTTTAAAAAGAAATCCACATATCCACAGGAGTAGTACTAATAGTAATTTGTATATATATGATATTCGAAACAAGTGTTGAAAAACTAATTTCTGTAATTGAACTCGCGGATCGTGTTACTGCACGTAATGCATCTTTACCAGTATTGAGCTCAATACTTATTCTAGTTTCAAAAAATAGTGTGAAAATTCGAGCAACAAATCTCTCTCTTGGTGTTGAATTTGAGATTCCTGTAAAAACAGAGGAAGATGGGGTTGTTGCTATTGATGGGAAGGTGCTTTCAAGTTTCCTAAATACACTTCCTAAAAACGAGAAGATTAAAATCTCTCAAAATGGAAACACCCTCTCACTCTCTAGTGGAGGGAATAAAACAAATATTAAAACACTCCCGTATGAGGATTTCCCCACTCTCCCAGCAATTTCAGGGGAAAGTGTTGACCTTCCTAAAAACGAATTTATTAAAGGAATTAAAAACACTTATTTTTCAGCGGCTCCATCAGATATAAAACCAGAGATTTCAAGTGTTTGTTTCTCTGCTGACAAAAATACACTTGTTTTTGTTGCGACGGATTCGTTCCGTCTTGCTGAAAAAAAGGAAACAGTAAAAAAGAATATTGTTATACCATCAATTCTTATTCCTTATAAAAACATAATCGAGATTGTTAAAATTCTGGAAACAGTGAGTGGGGATATCACGCTTACTGTAAACGAAAATCAAATCACATTCACAGCTGACCATACATATATAACATCCCGTCTTATTTCTGGAAGCTTTCCTGATTACCAGCAAATAATCCCAAAAGAGTTTTCTACTGAAGTTGTTGTATTGAAACAAGATCTCCTGAACACCTTAAAAGGGGCGAATATCTTTTCTGATAAATTTAACCAGGTAAATTTTGTTGTTAGTCCAACCAAGAAGAAATTTGAGTGTGATTCAAAAAATATCGATGTAGGGGAATATTCTGGACAAATTGACGCGGCTTTAAAAGGGGACGATGTGTCTATTTCACTTAATCAACGTTATTTTATTGAATCGCTTTCGTATATTCCACAAGATAGTATTTCTATTGGATTAAATGGTGGTAATAAGGCAGTTGTTATCCGAGGAGTTTCTGATTCATCCTTCACATACCTCCTTATGCCAATGAATAGGTAATATGAAACATTTAGCGGACCTCCTAGGAAAATTTAAAAAACTCATTCAAGAAGGGGAGGAGATACAAAATCACATTCTGGTTGTTTTGGAAAATAATAATATTCGAATTAAAGACAGTAAAAATATTAAAATACGAAATGGAATTGTCACATTAAAAATAACCCCAATTCAGAAATCAGAAATAGCGCTTAAGCAAAAGAAAATAATCGAAGAACTCGCAAAAGATCCTCAAACAAAACACATTACCGTTGTACGATAAAACCCCGCGAACGCGGGGTTTTATTTATAAAGCAATCTGAATAATTTCACTCACCGTTCCGTTTTGGCCTATTGAATCAAAACCTTGGACACTTAAAGTATTTAGTCCGGCATGTACTCCTTGGATGTCGCGAGGAATAAAAGAAAATACTGGAGTGCTTCCTTCAGCCGAACCAACGTAGACACCATTTAAGAAGACATTCATTTTCACAAGAGGAAAAGTTCCTGTGGAGACTGAGGAAACAGTGACACCTGATCCTTGCGGGATCAAGGAATTTGGGGTGGGGCTTGTTATTACTACTTGTACTGCGTTGTTGGATGTATGAAGGGTGTCAGACTCTGTAGGACGCTCCGAGCCATCAACTACTTGGTAAAGATGGCTATTACCTGCCCACCAGTTTCGAACAGCTGTTTCAAAGTTATTGTAAAGCGGTTCTGAGCTTGGGTTAGACGGGGGCCCACCACGAGGGTCCTCAGGTTTTATCCAGTGGAGAATATCGTGCACATCAGTGACAACCACTTCTTTACGTGTACCAATCGGAGTCATATCAGTTGCAAGGTGCCCAGTAACAGTGTCGATCACATATGTCTGGTTACCCTGCCAATACCCACGGAGAACCGGCGGGAGGCTCGCGTAATCAGGATCTGGGTCTGGTCGTGGGAATGTTTCAGGAGGGGTATCTTTAAGAGCATTTTTCATGAACTCGTGCCAAAGTGGAGCAGCGGTAACTGCAACTGGCATGGAGGTATTATTATTTTTACCCATCCACACACCAGCAACAAGTGACGGTGTGTATCCAACCGTCCAAGAGTCTTTGAAATTGTTTGTAGTTCCTGTTTTTACTGAGACTTCTCGG
Source organism: uncultured Candidatus Saccharibacteria bacterium (assembly GCA_964603145.1). Lineage (GTDB taxonomy): Bacteria > Patescibacteriota > Minisyncoccia > Phycocordibacterales > UBA9973 > CAITQP01. The sequence goes on from CAZRTW010000010.1 coordinate 5,675, forward strand.
TCAGAGAAATACAAAGCAGAGTTCGCACCGAATGTTGGTGTGCGGGCCACGTTGTCATGAAGAATATCTGTCATCGTGAGTGCTACATTTCTAGGGAGCACATCAGCAATCGGATTGTCTTGCCATCTTTCAAGCTCTTGTCCGTCTTTTGTTGTGACAGAAAGTACACCAGCATATGGGTGACGTGTTCCTTCTGTTGCAAAGACGCCGTACGCGCTGGTCATTTCAAGAAGGCGCACTTCTCCGCCTCCTAGAACCAAAGCGAGACCGTAGCGAGATGGATCAGTAAGCGTTGTGATGCCCATATCCTGCGCTGTTTTGATTGAATTGGTAATGCCGACTATGGAGAGCATCTTCACAGCAGGCACGTTCATAGAGCGAGATAGGGCCTCACGGATGGTCATCGGGCCGTGGTATCTACCATCGTAGTTTTGTGGCATGTAACAAACGCTTTTCGGTGTGCCGGAATATGGTTGTCCATATGGGTCACAGCGTGTATTAAATTCTGTTGGGACATCGAAGAGTACAGTTTCAGGAGTGTAACCGAATTTGAGAGCAGTCGCATATACATATGGCTTAAATGATGAACCAGGCTGGCGTCGTGCTGTGGTGACATTAAAGTTCCCATCAATATCTTTGTCAAAATAATTTCGTGAACCAACCATAGCAAGAATTTGCCCAGTTTTTGGGTCGATTGCTACAAGACCTGCGTTACCATCAGCAATTTGTTTCTTTTCTCCGAGGGTAAAAAGCTCAACCGCATCTTCAGCTTTTTCCTGCATTGTGTAGTCGAGTGTTGTTATGACTTTAAGACCGCCGGATTCAACCATATCTGCTCCATATTTTTGCTCAAGGTAATCTTTAATAAAAAATACGAAATGCGGAGCTTTGATACCCTGGCTTTTTTGTTCTTGCCAGACTACTTTTTCCGCTTTCGCGGCCGCAAATTCTTCCGGGGTGATAAATCCAAGCTCGAGTTCACGATTAAGCGTCAAATTTTTTCGGTCTTCTAGGTCATCAAGATACGAACCGTACGGGGAAAAGTGTGTTGGAGCATTTGGGATAGAGGCGAGGTATGCTGCTTCAGCAAGCGTGAGATCTTTTGGGTCCTTTCCAAGAAATGCCCGAGATGCTTCATGAATACCAAAAATATTCCCGCCGTACGGGATGACATTCAAATAAATTCCAAGAATTTCATCTTTTGTGTATTCTCGCTCGAGTTTAAGTGCAAGAACAATTTCTTTTGCTTTACGAACAGGGGTCTTGTCATCAGAGAGAAGACTTTTCTTGATAGCCTGTTGTGTGATTGTTGACCCACCCTGAACAGCCTCCCCGTGCTTAATGTCAGCAAGGAGCGCGCGTACCATTGATGTGGGGCGGATTCCTGCATGCTGGTAGAAATTCCAGTCTTCGATAGCAACAGTGGCGTTTTTAATAGCCGCTCCCATTTCCCCGTGTGGGATCGAGGTGCGTCGTGCGTCAGTACCAAGATCGTAGAGCACGATTTCACCGGTTCGGTCGTAAATTTTAGTTGAGTCAGCTAGTCGTCCGATTTCAAACGAATTAAAATCGGGGAGCTTAATAAAACTCACCCATAATAGGAGGAGCCCCCCCATAACTGCCCCTGCACCAAAACAAATAAAGAAAAGACTTCGCACAATATGCCATGCACGGCGCTTGTTAAACTTCATATGTACTATCATACCATTCTGTTATACGTACCAAAGCGACAAAAGTGACTGTTTGTGGTAAAGTCCTCTTATGAATAAGGCTCAAATAGACGACCTTTTTTCCCGAGCGGTCGCAAGCTGCATTGATCCAGATGGTGCATTCCGTAAGAAAGTTGAGGGTAAAATAAACGGAAGTTACACTAAAGATATCGTAATTAAGCTTGGTATTGACCCAACACGCCCTGATATTCACTTGGGGCATGCTGTGATTCTTCATAAGTTGCGTGCCTTCCAAGAAGCAGGCTGTAAGGTTATTTTTCTCATTGGTGACTACACCTCCCTTATCGGCGATCCAACAGGAAAATCAAAAACTCGCCCGGAAGTTACCCAGCACGAAATCGAAACAAATTTAAAAACGTACCTTGAACAGGTAGGGAAAATTCTTCGGACAGAGCCTTCTGTTTTTTCTTGGATGCGAAATTCTGATTGGTTCCTAAATGTTACAGATATTGAAGCAGCTGATAATACTTTTTTAGGCAAGGCAACAGTGTTTGAAAATACACGCATGCAGAGGGGCGTGCTTGGTAAAGGATCGACGCTTACATTTTCATTCCTCAATGTCCTTTCTGTGCTTCGCCACATCACACATGCACGGCTTATTGAGCGCGACATGTTTCAAGACCGCCTCAAAAACGGTGGCGAACTTTACATGCACGAAATGCTCTACCCAGTGCTCCAAGGCATTGATTCAACAGCACTCGCAACTATTTACGGGTCGTGCGATCTTGAGATCGGCGGGACTGATCAAACATTTAATATGTTGATGGGACGTGACGTGATGCGAATGAACAAGCAGGAAGAACAGGCAGTAATGTCTCTCGATATCTTGGAAGGCCTCGATGGTAAAGAAAAAATGTCTAAGTCGCTCGATAACTATATCAGTATCACTGATGAGCCGAATGATATGTATGGCAAAGTACTTTCAATCCCAGACCCGCTCATTGTTCGGTATTTAACACTCGCGACAATGATGAGTGCAGACGAAATTAAAACGATTGAAAAAGAACTCTCTGATGGGAAATCAAATCCAAAAGATCACAAGATGCGACTTGCTCGTGAGGTTGTGGCAATGTATCACGGGGGAGAGGCAGCAAACACTGCAGAAAAAAACTTTGTGGATACATTTTCAGAAAAGAAAATTCCCGAAGACGTTCCGGAAATTTCCGACGGGTATGCAACAATGCTTGATGCGCTTATGAGCGCTGGAGTTGCTGAATCAAAAACTGAAGCACGCCGACTTATTGGAGATGGTGCGGTGGCACATCTTGAGAGTGATACAAAAATGAAAGACCCTGCCGAACCTCCCCAAAAAGGAACCTACAAGGTGGGGAAACTTAGATTCTTCAAAATTAAGTAAAAGGAAAAGCTAAAAATCAAACCAGCCCCGCGGCGTAGCCGCGGGGCTGGTTTCTTGTTCATTTGTTCCCTGATCTTTGTTCCTTGTCCTACAGATCTGCTGCAGGGAGCTCGTCTTCATCTTCTTCATCGTCTGTCTCATCATCATCAAATGCGAAATCAGTCGCATCGTCATCGAGAAATTCATCGTCATCATCTGCGGTTTCTGCCGCTCCGGTAAATTCAGGATCTTCATCAGTTGGGCGCACTTCATCTTCTTCGAATTGCATACGTATTATGTGTGGTTATTTTTACGCGACCCTAGTACGCTACATTTGTAACAGATGTGGTTTTCCTTGGCAACAAAGATATTAGGCGGAAATGTGGAAAAGTCCACCATGGGGGATTACCCCAATTTTTTGTAGGCAAAAGTAGTGAGTGCGACAGCAATAGCATCTACCTCGTCATCAATCATTTTTCGATCAGGAAGCTTAATAAGACGCGGGACCATAGCCATTACTCCCTTTTTGTCAGATTTTCCATACCCAGTAACTGCCACCTTTATCTCAAGTGGGGTGTATTCATAAATAGGGAGACCGTTTTGGGCTGCGGCGTAGAGCATAACACCGCGGGCTTCAGCAACCGCCATAGCGGTTGTCGTGTTTTTTTCAAAATACAATTTTTCAATACCCATACCGTCAGGCTTCCATTTTTTAATTACGGAAAAAAGTTCTTCGCCAATAAGGGCCAGGCGTTCGGCATGAGAGAGCTTACTTGAAGTTTTAAAGCATTCAGAAAAAAGAAATTCTTCCTTCGCGCCAACTTTTTCAATGACAGCAATACCTACGCGCTCTATTCCAGGATCAATCCCCATGATTCTCATGCAATTTCTAAGTTCTAATTTCTAATATCTAAAAATTCGTTCGTCTTCGAATTTTTTGCGATTGTAACAAAAATCTTTCGGAGCTCCTCGGCCTCATTATACAATTCTTTCAGTGTGGGTAGTTTTTCTGTTTCAAAGAGCAAGATAAGCCAATATTCTGTTTCTTGGCATTCTTTTTTGCATATTCCAATTTTATGTTCGAAATCTTTTTTTGATTCGGCACAATCAGCCTCGTGGTAATTTGCCCCGATACTTGTTCCGGACCGAATACATTGGCTTATAAGATTTTGGTTCAAAGGGTTACGAGGTATCTTGGTTAGAACCTGTAGAAGATATCTTGAAAACTCAAGTGTCCGTTCTTTAAGGTCATATTTCTTTGGATTTTGGTTAGACATTAGAAATTAGAACTTAGAAATTGCGCCCTATTCCGCGTTAGTGATAACTTCCTGCACATCTTCATTATTTTCGAGTTCGTCTATGAGTGCAGAGAGCGAGTTTGAGTCTTCTTCCGAAAGAGGAACGGTTGTTGCCGGGGTTAATTCTCCGTTTTCTTTTTGGAAGGCCCACATGACGCTGCCGATTGCTCCAAGAGCAAATCCATTCTTGGTGAGAATATGACGAACTTCCTGAGCGGCGCGGTTTCTACTATCGGTTAGCACTTCAATAATCATTCCCGCGCCACCTGGTCCATACGCCTCATAGGTAATTGATTCCATTTCCTTTGATTCAGTGGCTTTTGAAATTGCGCGCTCGATTGTATCGACTGGCATATCAGCTGCCTTGGCCTTTTCTATTGCTTGCCGTACAAGAAGAGCGTTCCTATCGCCATTCGCCACCTTTACCTGCGAGGAAATCATACGCGAGAGTTTACTAAAGAGCTGTGAACGTTTTGCGTCACTCGCACCTTTCTGACGTTTAATTTGAGTCCATTTATTATGACCAGCCATACTATTCGAGAGTTTGTTGCTTCTCTTTTGGGAAATCATATCCCAAATGCTCATATGCTTTCTTTGTCGCTGTGCGTCCACGGCTCGTTCGCTCGAGTAGACCTCGCTGAATAAGGTATGGTTCAGTCACTTCTTCGATCGTCGCTTCTTCTTCGCTTGTTGCAGCAGAGATCGTGTTGAGTCCGACTGGACCGCCACCAAATTTTTCAATAATAGTAGATAACACTCCGCGGTCACTTTCAGAAAGACCGAGTTCGTCGATGCCAAGAAGGGAGAGTGCAAGAAAAACTGTTTTCTTATCTAAATCTTTTTTGTGCACTTGTGCGTAATCTCGGCAACGCTTCAAAAAATAGTTTGCGGTTCGCGGAGTAAAGCGGGCACGCTTGGAAATTTCGTTTACAGCCTCGTCGTCAATCGTAACGCCGAGTACTTTTGCAGAACGATGAATAATTTTTGCGATTTGTTCTTCCGTATAAAATTCCAAACGAAATGTTCCGCCAGAAAATCGTGAACGAAGCGGAGAAGAGAGAAGGGCAATGCGTGTGGTGGCTGCAATAAGCGTAAATGGTGGCAGGTCTAATTGAATGGTGCGCGCGCTCGGACCTTTTCCGATGATAATATCAAGCACACCACTCTCCATAGCAGGGTAGAGTACTTCTTCAATTGTCTTATTGAGGCGGTGGATCTCATCAACAAATAAAATATCGCCTGGTTGGAGGTTGGTGAGGATGGAAGCGAGGTCTCCGACTTTCTCGATCGCGGGTCCGGAGGTCGCTTTTAGAGCGCGACCCGTCTCTTTTGCGATGAGATGGGCGAGTGTGGTCTTGCCAAGCCCTGGTGGGCCGTAAAAAAGAATGTGCTCTGCCGGGTGGTTACGCTCGGAAGCTGCTTGGAGCAAAATACGTATATTTTGCTTGATAGAATCCTGTCCGATGTAGTCATCAAAGGTGCTTGGACGGAGGGTAAAATCCAAATTTGCCTCGTATTCATTTTTGTTATTTGGGGTGTCCATAGTGTGCACTGGGCTTGACATTTAGATTCGGGTATGCTAAACTGGTATTAATTCAGGCAATACCCAACTTTTGCACAGGGTATACACACAGTATACCACTTGTTCGTCTGTGCCGGAGAGAACTATGGGTTTACTATTGAATTGAAGGTAATTGCGATTAAGCCTCGCACAAATGTTTCTTTTAAGAAGGCATAAATCTCTAAGTGATCAAGTTTTCGGACTGTATAGGATCATGTAAAGGGCGTTTTGGCCCCTCCGCTTGTTCGGGGGACCGCTGCAGCCACCCTCCGCAGGTTCCTTACTTCTTCCACCTGGTTGAAAGAAGGATTATTTAGAGATTTATGCTTTTTTTCTTGCATGACGGAGCATTTCCGGCACATGCAGTAAAAACGTACGGAATAAAATTTTGCTAAATTTTTTCCTCACTCTCGCGCCGTCGCGCTGCGAGAGTCGTTTTTACTGCATGTGCCCGTCATGCAAGAAAAAAATCCTACACTCTAAAGTAATTGGGAGGTTGGGAAAAAACTCACGCCGAGTGCGCGTGAGTTTTTTAGGAGCTCATAAATACGATCAAATATAAAACTATTCTTCGGTAAGATCTACGACTGACTGCACTTCTTCTATTGAGGTGATGCCGGAGAGGATTTTGACGACGCCGTCTTCTTGCATGTTGAAGATTCCTTGTTTGTTTGCGATGCGTTTGATTTCTCGCTCCGATGGGTTGGTTGGAATTATTTTTTCAATTTCTTCGTCAGTCAAAATTGCCTCGAAGATACCAATACGTCCTTTGAAGCCAGTTTTGTGGCAGGCTTCACAGCCTGGTGCCGTATAGAGCTTGATCGGTATATCGACAGTGAGATTGTACCCTGCGATATTTTTGCCCGCGTCACCTGCGCCTTTAAGAATTTTACGAAGCAGTGCCTCTTCTTCTGGCTTTACTGGGCGCTCAACCTTACACACTGCACAGAGTTTTCGCACCAGACGCTGGGCGATAGAGAGCGAGAGTGCAGAGACAAGAATTTTTGCGTTCACATCAAGATCAATAAGACGGGGAATAACGCCGGCTGCGTTGTTGGTGTGGAGTGTGGAGAAGACGATGTGACCGGTGAGCGCTGATTCAACGGCGATTTTTGCAGTTTCAGGATCGCGCGTTTCTCCCACGAGAATAACATCTGGGTCTTGGCGGAGTGCGGCGCGGAGGCCGTCGAGGAATGTATACCCCTTTTCAATTTGGGTCTGCGTAATTCCGGGGAGGTGATACTCGATTGGATCTTCAATGGTAATAATTTTAAGTTCTGGCGTATAAATTTTACGGAGGAATGCGTAGAGTGTTGTTGTCTTACCGGAACCAGTCGGACCGGTGATAAGAATAAGACCATTTGGTTTTTGGATTTCCCGTTCGATGATCGTATAGAGTTTTGGTTCAATACCGAACGTAGAGAGGTCGCCAGCAATATTTTTCGGATCGAGAATACGCATAACAATAGACTCACCATATGCGCCAGGCACTGTAGAAGTACGCATGGAGATTTCTTTGTTGTTAACAAAAATACTGAAGCGTCCGTCCTGTGCATTTTTGGTGATAGTCAATTTCATTCCCGCCACGAGTTTGATACGTGAATTGAGAAGGTGATATGCCTTAGGGCTGAGGAATAGAATATCTTCAAGCACGCCGTCGAGTCGGTATCGCACACGCATGCGTTCTTCTTCTGGTTCGAGGTGCACATCGCTCACATCGAGCGCAATTGCACCAGCGAGAATAACTTCAAGGAAGTGACTTGTCGCATGTACGTCGCCACCTGACATAATTTTGTCTACTTCGGTTTTTATATCGGCGAGCGTCTTAATTTTTTTGCGCAGTGTTTCGAGTGTTTCGCTTGAAACTTCCAAACCACCACGACGAGATTCTTGTGCAAAAGAAATTTCTTTGTAGCGAGCCCATGCACGTTCAAGAGAGGCATGGCTCGCCATGTACATATGTGCAGTAAATCCACGACGCTTCAAATCTTCTATAAAGGTAATAGTGTCACCGCTTTCAGGGGAGAGGACGGCAACATCCACTTCTTTTCCGAATATTTTAAAGGGAGCAACCATCATTTTTCGAGCATCTTCTTCTATAACAAGGCGGAGTGCCTCGTTCTGAATTGCTGTTGACGAAAGATCAACGTAAGGAACGTTATAGCGAGACTTTGCAAGCACGGAAGCGAGGGCCTCCTCTTCCTGCAACTTGTATTCGCCTACTTTTCTATCGAATTTATCGTCGAAATCTTGGGGCATGTTAATGGGTTTTAGAAAATTCTAAAAATATATTGCTAAATAAGGGTTTTTGAGTTGTCACGCAGAACGTGGCAGGTGCGTCATACACTGAAAGTGGAAATTACTGCGTATATATGTAGTATAGCGCATAAAGGAGAGGGGGGCTATATATGCCCTTGACTTTTCTACCGTTATATAGTAGAATACGCCCAAATATCAAACAACACAAAGGCCATATTGTAAACAATTTTTTTAAACAATTTAAATTCTTTTTAAACAGCGAAAAAGGGAAACTATGAAAAAAGTGCTACTCGCGGTCATCGTAATGATCGTTGGTGTCCTGCACAGCGTGCAGGCCCAGAACAATTGTTCCACTTGCGGCGGCAAGCCGAAGGAAAAGAAAAAAACGGAACAATCGAAGAACAATCCACAAGCTGACCCTCCTAAAAAGGGGAAAGAGTGTGGTAAGGAGCCTAACAAGGCAAAAGAGCTTTGCCCAAATTGTGAGGTAACATCTCTGTCACTATCAATGATGGAAGTACCTTATGACGGGTATATACGGCTGAACTGGTTCACAAAAGGACCATGTACTAAGTTTCCGGTATTAAGCAATTTGCCCGCTGGTGTTGGATACGTCATTTTATATGATGATAATAACGTACCTTATGCGAATATCGGCCCGTTTAAAGGGGTTGGTGGAAACATAAAAGTTATTTTCAATGATGTAAATACTGGCGCGCCAGTCCCACGCGAGATGCCTATTGTTGCGCAGCCTAAACCTCAAACGGTTGATAGCAGCGCGTATTTGGCGGAGAGCTCGGAAGATGACCGTACTTGGATACAGCGGAACGGAGGTTGGTTTTGGCCGGTAGCAATTGTTGTAGTTGGTGGAACAGGGTCCTTGATTGTGCATAACAATCCGGAAATCTTTTGTCATTTGTTTGACCGCAATCGCGATCATGAAGACAAAAAAGACGACCCTCTCAACAACAGTACTGGACAGACAGGCGTCAATGGGCATGACCCAGGAGGCCCCAAACCCGGACGTACTGATGATGAACCCAAAGATCGGTACAGACAAACTGCAACACCAGTTGCTAAGCAGGGGCTCGTATTTACGTTTTAGCCCAAAAAATAATGTGCGTGCAGCAGTTTCTCTTATTTGAAACTGCTTGCATTCTTTAGTTCTTAATTGTAGGTCAAAGATTGAGATCTAAAAGATGTAGTAGTTATTAGTTAGTTATTAATAGTATGAAGAACATTATGAAAAAATATATAGTCGCAAGTATGGGGGCACTTTTTGCTCTTACGCTTTTTGCTGTAGCTCCGGCATCGACAGAGGCCGCAGTACAGTGGAATGGCTCGCAGTATGGCACTAACTGTGCAACTGTCGGTATTGCAAACTACACGACAGGTGAAGGAAAGTCCGGATGCTGGCCGACATCAATGACGGCAAGTGCAGGGCAAACAATTAACGTCCACATTTTCTACTTCAACAGTGGAAATAGTATGGCAACCGATACGATAGCTCGTATCTCGGCTCCGCCATCAGGACCGCTTACTAGTTTCACATTCGATGGAGCAGTTTCATCTAACGGAACTTCAGCCGGAGGAGGAGCAACAATCCACCTCACGAGTCCACAAACACTCACACTCAATAATGTATATTGGTATCCTGATCAGACACAGACATCACTTCTTTTCCCTAATGGTCAGCCAGGATCTGCGTTTACAGGAGGAGGTGTGAACATTGGTAATATCGATTCAGCTGCAAACTGTATCGCAACTGGCCGACAGCCAAAATGTCACCAGGGATATGTTACTGCATCATTCATCGTTGGTAATGCTCCGGTGAATACATGTAAGATCACTTCATTCTCTGCAAACCCAACAACAGTCCAGTCAGGCGGTTCATCTGTCCTCTCATGGAATACAACTGGATGTCAGAGCGTAACAATCGCTGGTCCAGGTGTTTCAGGAGGTCAGGCACTAAACGGTCAGACAACTACTGGTGCACTTACACAGAGTGGTACATACACTATTAATGCGTCTTCACCAGGAGGTTCAGCACCAGCACAATCAATCGTGGTTAGTGTTGCTCCTCTCGCACAGAACTGTGCGATCACTTCATTCTCTGCAAGCCCGACAACAGTTTCGTCTGGCGGTAGTGCAATGCTTAATTGGAATACAACGAACTGTACAGGTGTAACAGTGTCAGGCCCAACAGGCACACTCTCAACACTAAAGAGTGGTTCTGTTTCAACTGGTGCTCTCTCTCAAACTTCAACTTTCAACATCTCTGCATACGGAACGAATGGAACAGTTTCATATCCATCTGTAACAGTTACAGTTGGTGGCGGAACATCTGGGGGTGATTGTAAGATTGATAACTTCAGTGCATCTCCTTCAAATATTGCTACCGGTGGCTCTTCAACACTGGTATGGAATACAACAGGATGTGCGAGTGTGTCTGTATATGGAACCGGCGTTTCGAGTTCACTCATCGACGGCTCAATTCAGACCCCAGCTCTACATACATCTACGACCTACACAATCTCTGCCTATGGCGCTGGCGGTATTCCGGTAACACAGAATACAATCGTCAACGTAAATACAGCACAGAACTGCGCTATCAACTACTTCAGCGCATCGCCTTCAACAGTGCAGTCAGGTAATTCCTCTACCATCTCATGGGGAACAACTAACTGTCAGAATGTTTCAGTTTCAGGTCTTGGCGTAACAAGCTCATCACCAACTGGATCAATGCCGACACCAGCACTTACAGGAAACACAAACTACACAATTACTGCAACAGGTGCATCTGGTAACCCACTAACACAGACTATCCAAGTAACAGTGCAGAATAATGCGCAGTGTACGATCTCATCATTTGTTGCTAACCCTTCGACTGTTTCATCAGGCGGGCTTTCAACACTCTCATGGGTGACAAACAACTGTACAAACACAACGCTTTCAGGAGGTTCATGGAGCAACACTCCGATCTTCTCAAACTCAATCGGTACACAGCCGCTCTACCAAACTACGACCTACACACTTACGGCAACAGGAAGCGGCGCTCCAGTATCACAGTCTGTCACGGTAAACGTACAGAGTGTTACGAGCATGTGTGCGATTAACAGCTTCTACGCTTCACCATCGCAAGTACCTTCTGGTGGTAGCTCAACGCTCTACTGGAGTACAACTGGTTGTACAAATGTGAATGTTACTGGCCCAGGAATCTACGGTGGAAATGTTTCAACATTCTCTAATTCACTTCCAATCGGCCCGATCTTCAACACTTCTAATTACACAATCACTGCATACGGAAACGGTGGATCACCGACATCACAGACAGCAGTTGTGACTGTGTTTAATAACGAGAACAACACTGCTCCTTCTGTAACAACAACTTCTGCAACAAATATCACAAACACAAGCGCGACTCTTAATGGCTATGTTTCAAACGGTCCTTGTGCAATGCCAATCTATGGCAGTCAGTATCCAAATCCATGTTACTCGCCAGTTGGTGGGTCTCAGAATGTAAATTATTACTTCGCATATGGAACGAGTCAGTATGGGCTTAACCAGCAGACACCGATGCAGTACCTTTCAAATGGTAATGGCAACATCTCTGCATACACAAGCAATCTTCTTCCTAACACAACGTACTATTTCCAGGCAGTTGCCCAGAATAGTTACGGAACAAACCGCGGAGTAGTGCTCTCCTTTGTAACAAGCGGACAGACAAATGCGCAGATCACCGCGATCACATCAGTTGCGACAAACGTAACTGCAACAAGCGCACGTCTCAATGGTGTAGTGACTGGTCCATCGAATCTTCCAATTAGTACATACTTCGAATATGGAACTTCACCATCACTTGGAACACAAACTGGTCTCCAATCGGTCTCTACATACACTGTAACAAACTACTTCGATACAATTAGTGTTGTTCCGAATACAACGTACTACTACCGAATCGTTGCGATCTCAAACGGGCAGACATATCCAGGCGCGACAGTATCATTCACTTCAGGATCTAACACAGTTGTTACTCCTCCAGTTGTGATCACTCGTGTCGTAACTGGTACTGGCGGGGGATCATCATTTGTTTCTCTTAACATCACAAACCAGGCGCAGTCATACTTCCCTGGTGATACGATCAACTACGTTGTGACATACCAGAACATTTCTGGCGTGACACTTACCAACGCAAACCTTGATGTCATTCTCCCAACTGGCGTAACATACCGTTCATCAAGCCAGGGAGTTCTTACAACAAACAACACAGTACACATTGTTCTTGGCACGCTTCTTCCGAATCAGCCACCAGCTACGGTCAACATCCAAGCTGTGACTGATATCAATCTCAAGCCTGCAAATAATTTTGTCACTACTGCAACCCTTGCGTTTACAACACCAGGTCGTGCAACTGATAGCGCAATTGCCTATGTGCTAAACAGTATCGGCTCACAGACTAACAATCTCGCCGGTCTCGCGCTCTTCGGTGTAGGATTCTTCCCGAACTCACTCCTCGGATGGATTCTCCTTATCGGCCTTCTCCTTGTCCTTATTCTCATCGCTCGCTACTTCTACCACCGCGCGAACGCTGATCGAATGGCAAAGGTTGCTCCGGTAACGCATGTGCACTACGACAACGCACCACACACAAACTACCCAGGCTCTAATTTGCCTCACTAGTTTTGTAGAAGGGTCCAAAACCTGTTCACATTGCCTCAACACGCCGCGCTTTCCTTCGGAAAGCGCGGCGTGTTAGTATCGATTTGTATTTCTTTCCCTCCTTTACCAAGGTGAGACGATGGGCAGGAACCGTCGTCGCAAGACCTTGAGCGTTTCGTACTCGGAAAGCGAAAGGTATACTGCTTCTGTAAGAAGGGGACAGAGGGTGGTGCATTTATCATATGAAAAAAACATTCCGGAAAAACGAAATCCAAAATATCGCCAAAGAAATCACGCAAACACTCGCGCAAGAAAATCACGCGACTATTCTAGCGCTCCACGGCGACCTCGGAGCAGGGAAGACCACACTCTCGCAAGCATTAGCGAAAGAACTTGGAATTACAGAAAACGTAATCTCGCCGACATTCATCATCATGAAAAACTACGAGACTAAAAAAGGCGCGCACAAAAAACTGGTGCACATCGATGCTTACCGCCTCAACTCCGAATCAGAACTAGAAAAACTCGGCTGGGAAGAAATTGTTTCCGATAAAAATAATCTTGTTCTCATAGAATGGCCGGAACGTGTCCCGAATCTCATTCCTAAACACGCAAAAAAAATTTCTCTCTCGCACGAAAACGAGGAAGAGAGAACCATAGAATTCTAAAAAGC
>CAZRTW010000011.1:0-1171 GCA_964603145.1 uncultured Candidatus Saccharibacteria bacterium
ATAGTGGAATGGAATGATCAATCATGGCCCCGAGTTTTTTCCCATCCTGTTTTATTGAATCAAAAAGAGAATTCAATTTTTCTTCAAGCGTATGCACGGAGTCCTGCGTTACAGAAAATCCACCAGCCAGTTCGTGCCCACCGAAATCAAGAAAATGTTCTTTCCCCGCTTCCATAAGCGTCACCACATTCACGTCGCCATTACTACGCACTGATCCTTTAACCACGGTATCACCGTTTGTTCCCTCCCTTCCCCAAACAAAAACAGGGCGATCAAATTCTTCCATAACTTTCCCCGCTACAATGCCAAGAATTCCTACGCGCCATTTTGGATTTCCGATAACGATAATCGGACCCAAATCACGTTCGGAAAGTGTATGCTTCACGTCCTTCATAATGGTCGCAACAAGTGTCTTTCGTTCATCATTTATTTTTGTGAGATGTTCGGCAAGCGCTCCGGCTTTTAGTGTGTCTCGTTCAGATAGAAGTTCAAAGGCTCTCATTGGAGAATCCATACGGGAAGCAGCATTAATGCGCGGAGTGAGCATAAATGTCACATCATCTTCAGTGAGTTTTGCCTGATCAATCTTAAGCGCGCGAAGAAGCTGCTGAACTCCGGGGCGCGGAGACTTGCGAAGCACCTGCATACCAAAGGACGCGATCGCGCGATTCTCTCCAGTGAGTGGCACCATGTCAGAGAGTGTTGCGAGGCCTGCCATATCTAAGAGCCATTTTTCCCAGCCAACCGGAATCTTAAAATACTCGCCGTACTTTTTTACAAAGGCTTGTGCAAGTTTAAACATGACACCCGAACCACAGAGCATTGGGTCAGGATATGAACCCAATTTAGGATTTACTATCGCAAAAGCTTGCGGCAATGTTTCGTGTGGGAGATGGTGGTCGGTCACAATCACATCAATGCCGTGAGATTGCGCATGCGCAATCTCTGTGTGGTCAGTCGTGCCAAGATCGATAGTGACGATTAATTTCACCTCACCTTTTATAAATTCTTCTATAGCCTCGCTGTTGAGACCATACCCTTCTACATGACGATCCGGAATATACACAGAAAAATGTTCGTAATTAATTTTTTTCAGGAGATCGTGCAAGATAACAGCACCCGGAATCCCGTCGCAGTCATAATCGGCATATACGACAATTTTTTCTTTAGC
>CAZRTW010000011.1:1271-17086 GCA_964603145.1 uncultured Candidatus Saccharibacteria bacterium
TTTGCCATGTGGCACGGAAAGCGAGATTACGAAGGAGACGAAATGAGAACAACTGCAGAAAAAATAAAAAACGCCATCTAGGCGTTTTTTATTTTTTGTACATGCTTCTTTGAATAACAAATAATATCCAGATGAGAACAATGATTCCATTAATGACGGCAGACCAATAGAGCTTGAGCGTAGCCATCGAAACACAGATGAGGAGCACACCAAGTCCAGAAACTAGTGAGGTGCGAATATTTATCGCACATTTTTTCTCTTTAAAATTTCTGTACGCTTGAAACGCAAGCCCGTAGGAGAGAATGAGTGTTCCGATGAATACAGCTTTGTCTTGCCACATATTATTTCAAGGCTTTAATTCCAGGAAGAGTCCCCTCTGCAAGAAAGTCGAGCGTTGCGCCACCACCAGTAGAAACAAACGTAAATTTCTTCGCCATTTTTTTCTGTTCAACAAGTACTGATGTATCTCCCCCTCCGATAATCGTTTCTGCTTTTGATTTTGCAAGCATTGAAAGAAGAAGTTCTGTTGTTTCGACATACCCGCCTTCATACCAACCCATCGGACCGTTCCAGAGAATAACTTTTGCTTTGCTGATCGCAGTCGCGAGATTTCTAATACTTGTCGGACCGATATCAAAAACAGTCTCGCTTGCTTCAATTGCATCGGCCATAATTTCTTTTTTCTTATTTTTGCCTTCGGCTACCACAACAGTCGTCGGTAAAATAAGTTTTTTGTTTTTCATGAGCGGCTTAAGTGAAGGAGCCTCAGCATCATATTTTGACTGACCGATATGGTACCCTTTTTCGAGGAAAAAATTGTTCGCGAGAACACCCCCGACAAAAACTGTGTCAGCAATCTTCAAAAACTTTTTGAGAATCGGAAGTTTTGTTTCAATTTTTGCTCCTCCCAAGATAAAGAGAAACGGACGCTTGGGCTTTAGAACCTTTGAAAGTTCGCCGACTTCGCGCTCCATTTGAAACCCTGCATAGTGCGGAAGAAGTTTCGGCACGCCAACGATCGAAGCATCGCCGCGGTGAGAAACTGGAAACGCTTCATTCACGTAGATATCGGCGAGATTTGCTAATGCCTTTGCAAACAAAGGGTTATTTTCCTTTTCACCCTTATTGCTTCGAAGGTTCTCGAGAAGAAGAACATCGCCATTTTTCATGGCGGTAACAAGTTTCGCTGTTTTGACTCCAACAACTTCCGGAGAAAAATGAACAGTTGGAAGATGTTTTTTAAGAGCATGATACACAGGCTTCAGAGATTCCTCCGGATCACGGCCAATGTGGCTCATTAAAATAACTTTCGCTCCGGCCTTACGAAGATAGGAAATAGTCGGCAATGCAACTTTGATGCGAGTATCATCGAGAACCTTTGTCCCCTTTAGCGGGACATTGAAGTCAGTGCGGACGAGAACGAAAGCACCTTTTATATTCTTTAGAGCTTTAACGGATTTCATTGGCAACTTTTAAAATATTGATAAATGTCTTTGGCGTGAGGCTTGCGCGTCCGGGAAGAAGACCATCTGCATGGCCTGCCATAAGAAATCCTCCAGCATTTTTTTCATCAACCGATCCTCCATAAAGAATTGCTACGCTCTGGCCCATAGCGGCACCAAACATATCGGTGAGAACTTTTTTAATATAAATAATCATCTCCACACAATCTTCTGGCGTCGCATCACGGCGATTTGCCGTAGACGAGAGCGCCCAGACCGGCTCGTAGGCAATAACAATTTTTGAAATACTGTTCTTTGGAATTCCCGCGAGACATTCTTCAAGCTGTGTCTTCACCACAGAGAGGTACCACATATCGTGCGCTTCAGACCTCTCATTTTCTCCTACACAAAGAATTGGAGTGATCCCAGCAGTAAGTAGCATTTTGATCTTCCTACCAATGAATGCATTGCTCTCCCCGAGCGAGCGACGTTCTGAGTGTCCAACGATGGCATATTTCACTTTCATGCCTTTTAACATTTCAGCAGAAACTTCTCCGGTAAATGCTCCTTCTTTTTCGGCAGAAACATTTTGAGCAGACAGAGAAAGTGTCGCCGACGCAGATTTTGAAAGTTCTGGAAGATAGACAAATGGTGCTGCAATAGCGACCGTAACATTTTTAAACGCACCAATACCCTTTTTAATTGCGAGAAAGTTTGAACGAGCAAGCGGGAGTTTCGAAGGATTCATTTTCCAATTTCCGACGACAATTTTTTTCTTCATGAGAAAAATTATAGCATATTTCCCCTCTCGAACTGCCTCCCCTGTGATACACTATATATAGTATATGAAGCGCTATTTCGCTCCTTTTAGTAAAAATGAAAAAGGATTTTCGCTTGTCGAAGTTATGATCAGTGTTGCTATTTTTGCACTCCTTGCAGGCGCTGCGTATCAAGTTGTTACCGCCATGTTAAAGGGGACGCATCTTAATCGTGAGGCAGTCAGTATTTCATCTATGGCAGACGAATACCTTGAAATTGTCCGTAACCTTCCCTAT
Source organism: uncultured Candidatus Saccharibacteria bacterium (assembly GCA_964603145.1). GTDB lineage: Bacteria > Patescibacteriota > Minisyncoccia > Phycocordibacterales > UBA9973 > CAITQP01. The sequence continues at coordinate 3,769 of CAZRTW010000011.1, forward strand.
TCGCAGATCGGTACCGCTACTGGTAACCCAAACGGTATCCTACCTGACTTTGCTCATCCGGTTCTTACCACTCAAAACGGAAATGACTATAGTATCTATTATGAAGTTACCTATATAGATGACGGTGCAGACGGAACGATTATCCTTGGTACCGACTCCGTGCCAAACGACTACAAACAGGTAAAACTCTCCATCACAAACATTCTCTCGAATAAGACCTATTATTTCCTGACAACAATCGTGCCAAAGGGGCTTGAAGGGTTGGCTTCAGGTGGCGCACTCTCTCTTCAAGTCATTGATGCGTCCGGTAACCCTGTATCGGGAGCATCAATCGCTATTACAAGTGTTGGTCTCACGCCAGCTATCAGTCTTAGCCGTACATCAGACTCGGCAGGAAAGTGGGTGGAAGTCGGATTACCAAATGGCACAAACGCTTACCATATCGTCGTGACAAAAAGTGGTTACTCAAGCGATTCAACAAATCCAATCGTAACTGGCACAAATCCAAACCCGACAAAGCCTGACGCAACAATTCTTAATGGCCAAATTACTTCCGTTAGTTTTGCAATCGACCTCACAAGCACACTTACCTTCAATACCGTTGATAATTTCTGCGCGCCAATCGGAAGTGTTGGCCTTCGAGTCGTTGGAGCAAAAATGATCGGTACATCTCCAACTGTAAATAAATTCGACAACACGTATACAACAAACGGCTCCGGTATCTACACAATCCCTACCATTGAATGGGACACCTACATCCCGACTCTTACCGGGGGCACGTACATGATTTACGGATCCTCACCAATTCAACAAATCAATCTTCTTCCAAATACAAACCAATCATTCACCCTGAACTTGGGGCCGAGCAGTACAAATAGCCTCCTTGCGATTGTGAAAGACGCAGGAACCGGCAATCCAATTGAAGGCGCATCAGTCCGACTAGAAAAAAGTCCTTCATTTGATGACACAAAACTTACTGGTGGCAGTCTCTGGAGCCAGCAAAGCTGGGCTGGTGGAAATGGCCAAGCAACATGGTCCGCTGTGAACCGTTACGACTCCGATGATGGAAATATTGATACAAGTAGCGGTATTAAACTCCTCTCTTCAGGTGGTGTGGCTATCGTCTCTTCCGGTACTCTCACTTCTTCAACATTTGATACTGGAACGACAGGTACAACCTACACCAATATTACGTGGCAACCTTCCTCGCAATCTTCAGGAGCCACAGCAAAATTCCAAGTTGCAACAAACAATGACAACGCAACATGGAATTATGTTGGTCCAGATGGCACCACAAGTACCTACTTCACCACTCCAGGTACATCAATTCATTCAAGTAACGGTGGTAATCAATACATTCGATACAAAGCATACCTATCAACTACGACACCGAGTCATATCCCGGTCGTAACTAGCGTGACAGTAAATTACGTTTCTGGGTGTTTCACTCCTGGGCAAACAATATTTACTGGCCTTTCAACTGGTACTCATACTCTAACTGTAAGCATGAGTGGTTACACAACTAAAATCATTCATCCGTTTACGATTTCCTCGGGATATAATGTACAGGCAGTTTCTCTTACTCCATAATTATGACAAATTTAAAAAATATGAAAAAAAATATCGAGCAAGGGTTCACTCTCGCCGAAACTCTGGTTGTTATTGGTATCACCGGACTCCTCATGATTGGCGTAACAACTCTCTTTACTGATGTATTCGTAAACTCGCGCCAGCAAAACGTGGCGACAAATACTATTGATGATGCTCGAAGAGTCACATCAACATTTGTAAATGAAATCAGAAATCTTGCCTATGGAGCAGACGGTGCTTATCCAATTGCCTCTGCTGCAAGTGGTGACCTTACGTTTTATACCACGTACCGAGCAGGGGGAGCCGTAAACAAAGTGAGCTATAACACTTCAGGTGGCACGCTCTATAAAACAATCACTCCTCCGGCGGGAACACCTCCAACCTACGGCACTGGCACAACAAAAGTTGCACTCCCAGGGGAAACATTCCCGTCTGTTTCTTTTTCTTACTATGATGGAAACTACACAGGATTTTCTACCGGAGCACTCAATACGCCATGGATACAGCGCGCATCACCGAACATCAAAAACTGGGATGCTATTGCCTATGGCAACGGAATATACGTAGCAGTCGCTGATAATTCAACTGGAACGGGATCAGTCATGACAAGCCCAGACGGTATTACGTGGACAGTTCAAAATACACCTCCAGCAAATCGAAAGTGGGACGGTCTCGCATTTGGAAATGGCGTGTTTGTTGCAGTATCCCGCGATGGAACAACGAATAACTGCGTCATGTATAGCACTGATGGTATCAACTGGCTTACTGGAAATTCAAACCTATCTGGCATTCCTGCGGCAAGTGAATGGCGCTCCATAACCTACGGAAATGGTCTCTTTGTCGCAGTTGCCGGATGTCCTTCTGGTGTCTGCCCTTCACAAGGAGTAATGACAAGTCCTGATGGAGCAAACTGGACCGGCCGTACCACAAGTGGCGTTCTTGCAAAGAGCTGGCAGAATGTCACCTACGGTAATGGGCTCTTTGTGGCAGTCTCCAGAGATTTCCTACAAAACAATATTATGACAAGCACTAATGGTACAAGTTGGACGATTCGAAATACTCCCGCAGCTCACAGTTGGTATGGTGTAACCTACGGCAATGGACTCTATGTTGCGGTTGCTCACGACAGTTCCACAAACGACGTGCTTACGAGCCCCGACGGCATTACATGGACAGCACGAGCTGGAGCCGCTACTTCACTTTGGAGCGCAGTTGCCTTCGGTAACAATCAATTCGTCGCCGTGGCAGATGCTGGTGGCGCAACTACTCCGGCTAACTCAATTATGATTTCACCAGACGGAATTAGTTGGAGCACCATGGCGGCACCCTCACATAATGGATCCACCGCCTATAACTGGCGCGCGGTTACCTTTGCAAACGACTTATTCATTGCAGTGGGTGGCGGGGCAGGAGCAGGATCATCGAGTGACTACTATATTATGACAGCCGGTGCGAGCGACATCGCAACCGGAGTGTATGCTGGAAGTTCTCTTCCTACTCCCGTAAACGTAAATAATGTAAAATTTATTACAATGAGTCTTTCAGCTCTAAAGAGCGACATTACTGGTTCAGCTGCATCATTCGTTGTTACGGAAGGTGCCGCAGTGCGCAACCTTAAAACTAATTTGGGAAATTAATTGTGAAGAACACAATTTCGAAAATAAAAAATGGTGCACGTGGCGAGATGTTGATTTATCTACTAATCATCATGTTCTTGTTCACAACCATGATGATGCCAATCATCGCAAACGTTTCGACTGAATTTAAATATGGCGCATCTGTTCAAAATCGAGCACTCGCTCTTCAGATTGCTGAATCAGGTGTGAGCTACTATCAATGGCACTTGGCGCACTTCCCTACTGATTACAAAGACGGCACGTCCGGCGCGTGCTCTACAACCTGCGGTCCGTATGTCCACAATTATGTGGACACTGACACTGGAGTGACAATCGGACAATACTCGCTCGTTATCACACCACCAACTATAGGCTCAACAATTGTCACTATCGCCTCAACTGGGTGGACAACTACAAATCCAAACGTAACACGTACCGTTACCGCACGGTACGGCATTCCATCACTTGCGCTCTACTCATTCCTCTCAAATGACATTATTTGGATTGGCTCGAGTGAAACTGTCCAAGGTCAGATGCAATCAAACAACGGCATTCGTTTCGATGGCGGAGCGAATGCTCCGATTATGTCAGCAAAATCTACGTACACCTGTTCATCCGGTCAAGGAAGTCCATGCCCTACCACGAAAAATGGCGTGTGGGGCTCGAGCCCGAACAGTTCATTTTGGCAGTTCCCTGTTCCATCTGTAGATTTCTCTGCGCTCACCGCAAACCTCTCAACAATGAAATCAACCGCGCAGGGTCAGAGCTGTTCAGTGAGCCAGTGTTATTATCTTCCGCCATCCGGCGCGAGCGGCTACTCGCTTGTCTTTAATGCAGCAGGGACTGTGTCTGTCTATAGAGTCACCTCACTCGTGAATGAACCAACGGGGTACGATGTTGACGGCTATGCCCATAATGAAAACATCGACTACTCTGCTCGCACGCTCCTCTACACTGTGCCAGTTCCGGCAAGTGGCGTGATCTATGCGGAAGACAATATTTGGGTAGAAGGAAATGTCCATGGGCGCGTCATGGTTGCTGCAGCAGTTCTGCCATACAGCTCTTCCACCGCTCCTACGATTTACATTCCAAACAATATTCTCTACACAGATACAACAGGCGCAACACAAAAGGATGGGACAAACGTTCTTGGCCTTCTTTCTCAAAATGATGTGGTTGTAACCTACGGCGCCCCGACCAATCTTGAAATCGATGCAGCTATGATTGCTCAAAATGGTAGCGCACAATTCTTTTATTACGCTGGGGTGGTAAAAAATAGTATTACCGTCTACGGCTCAATTATGACCTACGGCCAATGGACATGGAGCTGGGTGAACGGTTCTGGAAGCATTACTTCTGGATACACAACTACCAATAGCACATACGACAGCAACCTCCTGTATGCACCGCCTCCTGCCTTCCCTCTTTCCGCTTCAGGGTATCAGCAACTTAGTTGGGCAAGTGATTAATATATTCTCTCTTATGATCAAAAAAATTTTTATTCTCACATCATTTGTTTTTCTTTTCGCCTTTACGGCAGTTCCCGTAGAGACAGAAGCTGTTGCGCGAGATTCATTCCCAAGTGGAAGACGCACACAACCACTCCCTGTCGATACACAGCCAAACATTTCTGAAAATATTCAAAGTGATAACAATATCGTGGCTCCTGGCCTCCTTGTTGAGGAACCAAAAGAAAATGCGTATGTTCCGGAAGCGGCAACCGGAAAGGAAAAAACATCTCGTACATGGATTTGGTGGACGATACTTGGAACGCTTGCCATTATTCTCATCATTGCCCGAGTTATCCGAGGAGAGAAAATTGAGTAAAACTAAAAAGCCCCATGGCGTATGCCATGGGGCTTTTTAGTTTCCTACCCAGCAGACAGATTATCCACTAGGCCGTACATCGGTGAAATAATCGAAATTGCGAAGAATCCAACCGCCCCTCCGATAAAGAGCATGAGCATTGGCTCAATAATTGTTGAGAGATCTTTTGTTTTTGCATCCACTTCAGCCTCATAGTACACCGCAATGTCAGAGAGCATTTTTGTGAGTGACCCTGTCTCCTCACCAACAGCGATCATCTCCCCCATCATCACCGGATAGAGTTTCGGCTCAGCTTTGAAAACTGTGGAAAGTGGACTACCCTTTTGAATTGCTGCATTAGCCTTATCAAGCACATCTTTATAGTAAGAATTTTGCAGAACTTCTTTTGTGATCATAAGCGCATGGGTCATTTCCACTCCTGAATTAAGAAGCGATGAGAGTGTGCGAGCTGTACGAGCAGTATTTACTTCTTTGGCAATCGTACCAATCACAGGTAGGTGCAACACAATGTTATCATTGGTCCGTGCCATCTTTTTTGATTTAACAAATGTAAAGCCCCCACCGAAAAGTACTACGATGCTACCGAGGAAGAGCACAGGGTTTTGCGACGCCGCATCTGAAATAAAAATAATAAATCGCGTTGACGCTGGAAGTTCCGCCCCAAATCCCTTGAAGACTTCTGTTAGTGTTGGAACAACATACATGAGCATGAGAACACCGATTAGAACAACAGCAAAGACGATGATCATCGGATACATCATGGCGCTCTTGATCTTACGATTGAGATCATAGGATTTCTGAAGATTCGTGTTGATATCGTTCAGTGTTCCAGAGAGATTTCCGGACTCTTCACCAGCACGCACCATAGAGACAACCAATGGAGGAAATACCTTTGGATATTTGGCTAAGCCGTCGGAGAGCGTATTACCCTGATTCACTGTCTGCATGATGCCGTCGATAATCTCAATCAGCATCGGATTCTTGTTCTGCTTTTTCTGAACTTCAAGTGCACGATTAAGTGGTAACCCTGCGGCAAGCATTCCGGAGAGATTGTGAATGAAAATAATTTTTTCGTGCAACTTTACCTTTGCAAAAAAACGTTCAAACTGTGCAGAAAATGTTGCCTTGCTTTCAATTTCTGTAATAGAAAGCGGTGTCTTTCCCCCATCACGAAGTTCCTTGGCCGCGACAAATCGGTCGACAGCATCAATGCTGCCTTCGCTCACCTCTCCCTTTGCATCTTTAGCCCGATAGGTAAATTTCATTTTTATTCCGTGATAACGCGGAGCACTTCCTCCGTTGTTGTTTGTCCTTGCACTGCCAAAAAGATTCCATCTTCGAGCATAGTCATCATCCCCTCATCCATAGCTTGTTTAGCAATATCTGCCTCTGAACTTCCCTTCAAAATGAGCTCCTTGATTGTTGGTGACATTTCAAATACTTCGTGAATACCTACACGTCCTTTGAACCCGTCCTCGCTCTCTTCGCTTTTCTTTGGGCGATACATCGGAATGTCTTCCCATTTGGCTTTTGCGTCCACAATTTTTTCGTCTTTCAAAAACTTAAGTACGCGATCAAGATCGACAAGTTTCCCGAGGCTCGCTATTTCTGCCTTGGTCATTGTATATTTTTCTTTTGCCGCTGTGAGACGGCGCACCAAACGCTGTGCCACAATTGTCTTTACCGTTGAAACAAGAAGGAATGATTCTACTCCCATGTCTGTCATACGAGGAATAGCACCGGAGGCAGAGTTGGTGTGAATAGTTGAGAGCACGAGGTGACCGGTCAGTGAAGCATTGATCGCAAGATTTACCGTTTCAGTATCACGAATTTCTCCCACCATCACAATGTCAGGGTCCTGACGAAGAAGTGTGCGCAGGCCGTTCGCGAACGTCATACCGATTTCCGGCTTCACCTGTGTTTGATTGATACGTGGCATCTGATATTCGATCGGATCCTCAACCGTTGAAATGTTCACATCAGTCGTATTCAAAATATCGAGCATGGTGTAGAGCGTGGTGGTTTTTCCGGAACCAGTCGGACCAGCGGCGAGGAGCATACCTACTTTTTTCTTCATCGCTCGGTGAATACGTTCGAGTGCTTCGCCATGAAATCCGAGACCTTCGAGCGAATAGCCGTGGGAATTTTCACGAAGGAGACGCATAACTGTTTTTTCTCCGTAGTACGTCGGCAATGTCGAGACACGAAACGAAACATTTTCTCCATCGTTTGTGATTTTGAATCGTCCATCTTGTGGAAGACGCTTTTCATCGAGTTTGAGTGAGGAAAGCACTTTAATACGTGCAGTGATTCCTGGCGCAACATCCTTCGGAAGCGTCATGGCGTCATGAAGCATGCCGTCGATGCGATACCGCACAACCATTGATTCCTCTCCTGGCTCAATATGAATGTCCGATGCGCCTTGCGTAATGGCATGCGCAATAAGTGTGTCGACAATTTTGACGATTGGGAGATCCTCGGCAAGAGCCTTGAGGTCACCTTCACTTGCTTCCTCGTCACCACTCCCTTCTTTAATTGCCTTTACGGAGAGTGTTTCCTTGGCAATGATGTTGTCAAAATCAGCCTTAAGACTTTTCTTGTATTGGAGGAGCGCCGCCTTAATTGAACCCTCATCAGTGAGACACGGTACAATTTTCAATCCAGTTTTTTTCTTTACGAAATCAATAGTCGGAAGATCATCGGCGTCGAGCATCGCAACCTCCAGACGGTCCTCGGTTTTTTTGAAAGCAATGACATTGTTCGTGCGGGCAATCGGCTCCGGAATGAGTGTAAGGATGGCAGTATCAATCTTTTCATTACCGAGAAAGACAAACGGGATACCAAGTACATACGCTTCGATGCGTTTCAAATCTGCACTCTTTATTTTTCCGGCAGTGACAAGAGCCTTACCAAGTTTTTCTGGATCTTCGCCTGCCTCCTTCTCTGCTGCAGAAATATCTGTTGCAGACACGAGTCCGCTTTCGATAATAAATTTTTTTAGCTGATCGAAGTTAATCTGCATGAGGGATATGTCTATGTGTATTGTATCAAATATTTAGGTGGCCTCCCAACAAAAAATCCGCCCTCGGCGGATTTTTTGAGATCGTAGTTACTAATTGATCTTTAGCACGGTGGAACACCAGTTGTGTAATGCGGTGAGGTAAATGTCGGAAGGCCAGATGCGTTAGTACGGATCACAATCCAGATATCATATCCGGTTGTCATACCAGCAGTTGGAGAACATGCAAAGCTGTTCCCAGCGGCAAAGAGTATTGGACCCGATGTAAGTGATGGTCCAGCCTGGCTTACGCTATGAACAATACCTCCACTTTGAGTATAGACAGTAAGGTTCGTAACATCTGCACCATTAGTACCATCGATAGTAAAATACACTGTTCCTGGCACCGTGTTAGCAGAGTAGTTTGGAGTACCAAGTGTGAGTCCTGAAATATGAGCACCTAGCGGAGCTGGCGATGGTGCTGGGATAAGATATCCGTACATTGGACTATTTCTAGTGCCTCGTCCGTGGCCGGTACATTCATCTCCAGCGGTGCGGAATTCATTTACTGTTACAACGCCACCTGTCTTACAAACATCGAGATAAATCGGAACCATGCCTGGAATATAGAGGTTTCCAGTCGCAATGGATGTCGCCTTTATAGCATATGCCTTACCTCCATGTGGATCAGTGTATGTTCCGCTTGAGAAGTGAGATTCAGCAATAGAATTTACGCCACCAGAGAATGAGCCAACACCCTGCACATCAAGCTTTGTCGCAGGTGCTGTAGTTCCGATACCAACATTGTGGTCCGGGGCAATGTTAATTGCAGTACCGGCAGTGTTGTTTCCGAACATCGCAATACCACTTCGTGAAGTAACGATCGCAGTACCATTGTGAGTTGCTCCTGTTACATAGAGATCTCCGCCCCAGATATCAATCTTTGCTCGAGGAGCTGCTGTTCCAGTACCAACACCGAGGTTGCCTGTTGCAACCAATTTTGCAGCATCAACAACGAGCTCACCATTTGAATTGTTAATGATACGAGTGTTGTAGTCCTGTGCAGTTCCAGTTCCAAAGTGGAAGTCGATGTATGGCTTACCACCTGCAGTGTTTGCAATTCCGTTTGTTCCGCCAAGCTCCATTGAACCTCCCTGATCTTTTGAAACAAGAAGAGCATGCGGTGTAATTGTGAATGGATCTACTGACGCATTTGTTGTGATTGGACCAGTGTAAAGAGGACCGTTGATACGAGTAGTACCATTAACATAGAGTTTGTCTGTTCCTGCAGTCCCATATGCGTATGCAGTGTTTGGCTTAATAGTATTCAAAACACTTGCAACAATTCCCTTTGTTCCTTGTCGCAATGCAAAACCATTATCATCAGCAGATGCTGATGCTCCACCACCTGAACTTCCGCCACCGCCACCACCAGAGGTACATGCAGCGAAGTAACATGGATCATATGGTCCGACATACACGAGACCGATGAGTGTACTGCCACCCCAGCTTGCAAGACCATTTACTGTGAGAACGCCATTTTTGTTCTGTGTTGCAGAACCAACGTTAACCGGTCCTGGCATATTACAGTTTGGAGGTGTCGCTGGTGCGCCATTCCATGCTGTAGAAGATGGTGTTGGACATGTGATAGCTCCAGGACCTACTCCTATAACACTATCGCCACCAGGACCGATTGCATCTCCTCCTCCACCACCGATCGGCCCACCCTGAGCATAGGCGAATGTTGCGACTCCGAAGAAGCTTACGATGGCGAGACTTGTTTTTACAATTGTGAGTGCTTTATTTTTCATACAGATACTTTTTATAATTTAATAATTTTAGCTAGTAATGTTTTTCCCTTTTAAATTTCTCTCCATGGTGGTCTACCTGATGCTCCGGTGGTTGTCCCTCCTCCGCCAGTTCCGCCTCCTGTTGTGGTCGTCGGCGTAAGTGTTGGATCAATAGTAATTTTTACCGAATCATCCACTAGAGTCCCTGGACGCATACATTTAATACCATACTCGTATGTTCCCGGAGCCATTGGAGTAACAACAACCCATCCTGGTGGCAACGCTTGGTTGGTAGTTCTTGAAGCACCCACTGCCCAGTACGTCGAATCAGTCGTGAGCCATCCTGCGGAATCTACTGTACATGAAGTCACATCTGTTGAAGTCCATGAGAGAGCAACTGCTCCGCCGTATGGAATCGCAATTGGTCCATCAACACCGTTTACTTTCAAATCTACTGATGGAACAATCCCTGGCACATCAACCGTTACTGTGTCGCTAATTGAAGATCCTGTTGATGTCGTACAGTTAAGACCGTACACATGGTGGGCAACCGAACTTGTTGTGTTCGCTGGAATAGTGACAGGCCCCTTCCATCCAGTTGGAAGTGTTACAGGAGAAGGATCGCCTGAATACCAGTATGTTTCTCCCGAATCAATAGTATCTCGAACCGCAGTACAGCTAGCGATGCTTGATCCAGCTGACCATGAGAATGTTGCTGGACCACCCGCTGATGATGAGAGAGTAACTGATGGCATTCCGTTTACAAGCAAGTGAAGTGCGGTAGATGGAATTGTGCCGATAGTCATTGTCTGTCCCATAACTGCACTACCAGAATTGACTCCTAACCCAGTCGTGACTCCATTTCCATTTGCAAGAAGTGTTGTTGAGAATGTACCACCTATCGATGTTCCAAAGTTAGCGTAGACATTTACCTTTGTAGTGTTGGTAGTAGTTGTTCCAAGAACTTTCGGCGCAACGTTCACTGTGTATGTATCTGGGGATCCAGTAACAGGTGTAAATGTTGCTGATACCGGAGTATCGTCAAGCGAAAGCTTGAAGCTTGTGAAGTTCGTCATTGGAGCACCCGCTGCATTAAATTTGACGGTGAGCTTTGTAAGACCAACTGATTCAGTTGTACTCAAATTTTTCACCCAGTATTCAGCTACCTGTTGGTGTGCTGTTCCAGGGAGTACTGTCTGGTCACCATATGTTGTGCGTCCTACCCAAAGTCCGCTTGTAGATACTCCGCCGTCGAGAGCTGCGTATGTAAAGTCTGTCCATCCAACAACAAGATCGCCCCAGGCAAAACCTGAAACTTTTTTGTATGCTGGGTAGTGAGGAGATGGAGTTGCCGCATCATAGCGAAGTCCGTATCCACTACCGCGCAAACTCATACAGCCATTCGCTGCAGAAGTTGTAGGCGCGGAGAGCACGCGAACCCATCCGGAAATTTCTCCGGTTGTATCATTAAGTGTTGGACTTGAACCACCACAGAGTGCGACATCGGCAGATTTGAAACTAATCCACCCAACATTGTCACTCCATGCATAGCCCGTAAAATTATTAGAAACTACTGAAACTTTGTAATTACTTGTTGGACAAATACTTCCGCCGGTAGCTCCTCCTTCTGCGCAGTTAAGGCTGATCCAGCCAACAGTATCGCTCCATGCATAGCCATGCATGTCGCCAGTTACCATTGCTGCACCAGCATTGCGGGGAAGAAATACGAGCATCGTCGCAAGAATCCCAGCAAGAAGAATCCCCACGAGGACAAGGAAACTTTTTTTCGAGAGAATGGTGCTTGTCATACGCAAAGAAAATTATTGCCCAAGGTTATTAATGACGTCCTGTTTGTCTTGTTCACTTACATTTCCAGTTGCTTGTGCTCGTGCAGCAGCTGCAGCTTTATTCTGAGCTTCAAGCTGGAGAATGATCTGATTTTTTTGTTCTTGTGGAATATCTACCTGCATAGTTTCGAGGTGATTGATCACAGCAGCTTTCTGTTCTTCAGGAGTAAGTGGACGCGCGTTATATTTCAAATACTGCTGATATGCAAAATATCCGCCGACAAGAAGAATTACAATGACAATAATAAAAATCATCACGCGACGCTTATGCGAGTCGACATGATGAGGGAGTGGAGGAGTAACTTGTGGTGCACTTGGTGTTCCTATTTGTTGATCCATACTCTCTATATAATAGCACTCATAAGGAAATAGAGATTACACTTTGTAAATAAAGTGTGGAAAACCGACGCGCCGAATGCGCGCGCCGTCTATCTACAAGCCCCACCACATCAAATTTTATTTATTCATAATTGAACTAAAGCGTCCTTCTGAAACAAGTTTTACTACCTCGCTTGGAGTAAACACTGTTCCATTCATTGCTACATATACCCCTGGTTCGAGGGAATCAAATTTAGCGACAGCAAAACCAAGATTAAATCCTGCATCGGAAGGAGCAAATCCACTAATCGGTATCATTGAGCCAGTCAGAATAATAACTTTTTCGTTGTTTTTGAGGTTTTTTTCAAGAAATCGGCCAGTATCAGGCATTGTATATGTGCCGTGGGTTACCAAAATATGTTTTGCTGGCGACTTATTAATTGCTTTAAGAATAGAGTTTCGATCTTTTTGATTTATTGAACGGCTATCTTTCATGCACACCGTTTCAAAAGTGGGGGGGTCCCAAAGCGCAAAATACTGAAATAATTAGGTAAAACTGAGGTTTTACAAGGTTTTACGGTATCTTGAGTTATTTCATAGTAAGAATCGATTGTTCCTCCAGTAATAATTACATGTATGCCTTTTTTCTTCATATAATAAGATGATAGCAAACATACACTATATATAGAAGGATTAGCCAATATATTGACACCCCGCTAGCCAAGGAGTATAATAGTGATATTAGTAATAAGGTTGTTCTGGTACGTCGGCCATTGGCCGGCTTTCTTTTTTGCCAAAAAGCCGTTTTTTACTAAAAATTAGCAAAATTTAATAATCCGCCTTGTAAAATAAGGCCAAAATCGAATATGTTAGACCTAAAAGCACTTAAAATCGCATTAGACCAGCTCGAAACAGAGCGCCGTGTGCCCCGCGAGAAGATTATCGATGCCATCGAACAGGCACTCGCCGCCGCATATAAAAAAGACTACGGAAAGCGTGGACAGATCGTCCGTGCCCATTTTGACCTTGAAACCGGCCGCACTGACTTCTTCCAGGTAAAAATTGTAGCTGATGAATCAACTGTCTACTTTGTAGAAGAAGGCGTTGATGCTCCGGATCTCCCAGAAGGAGACGAGCGCGTTCGCTTCAACTCTGAACACCACATTCTTCTTGAAGATGCGAAGATCATGAAGAGCGATGCAACTGTTGGTGAAGAAATTTCTTTCCCACTCGAAGCAAAAGAAGATTACGGACGCATTGCAGCACAGACTGCAAAGCAGGTTATCATCCAGCGTCTCCGCGAAGCTGAGCACGGCGCAATCATGAGCGAGT
>CAZRTW010000012.1:0-4812 GCA_964603145.1 uncultured Candidatus Saccharibacteria bacterium
TTCCTATTGTGGCGAGACGCGCGACGCCTTCATCGGCAGAAGAGCGTTCTGGAATCTGCATTGAGGGGTCTACCGGATGTAAAATTTTTGAAATACCTTTTCCGTACGCGGCGCCGAGAGAAAACACTTGGAAGCCACCAGAGTCGGTCATGAGTGGTCCATCCCAATGCATCATTTTATGCAGTCCTCCGCCGTCACGGATAAGTTCGTCGCCTGGTTGTAAGTACAAATGATATGTGTTTGAAAGCACAACTTGTGCGCCCATTTCTTTCATCATCTCGGGCGTCATTCCTTTCATTACGCCTTTTGTCCCGACCGGCACAAATGCCGGCGTTTCAATATTGCCGTGGGGTGTTTTCAAAATGCCCGCTCGTCCGAGGGTTCCTTTGAGTTTTTTTTCGATTTTAAATTCTATTGGTTTCAAAATAGTTTAATACTGGATCCCCTACAGGGACTGTACACCTTTCGCTCTTTGATTACAAAGCACTCAAGGTCTTGCGGAACGGGTCCCTACCCATTCCTCACTGAAACAAGTTCAGGATGACCCGGGCCCGACTTAATCTTCGCGCACTTGCACAAAGGTGAGTTCGTTCATGTTTACTGGCGCGCGAAGAAGAAAAGCCTTGAATGGATCGCGTGGATCAGAAGTTACTTTTTGGAATACAGCCACAACATACGGATGAATTTCTTTTGTCACTATTGTCGTGCCTTCTACCACATCAGTGTCATGCGGTACGATTGCCGTAAAGTTTCCGCCACCACGGCCGGTGATTGTGACATCGATATTTGAGCCTGCTCCTCCGCCTGGAATTGAAAGGCGGGCATCAAGCGCAACGCTTGGCGCAGAATAGAGTTTTACGAGCGCAGATGTTGCGTGCACTTCTTCGATCACGCCGATCGGTGTCGCACCATTTGCAAAAACAATCTGGCCGACACGGAAACCTAATTTCTCTCCCCCATCGATAATAAGAGAGTCATAGAGAGAGTGTGGCGGTTTTTGAATAACTGCGGCAAGCGTAAAACGAGCACTTCCTGTGCGGCCAAGAGTTTCTTTGAGTTCGGCATTCTCTGAAACGAGGACATTGTAATCTGTCATGCGAGTATTGAGCTCATCAATTTCTATTTTGAGATTCCGGTTTTCTTCTTCGAGCGTGTGTTTAGACGCGAGTGATGTTTTTATCGAACCAAACCAGCCACCGACACCGTTTGCGCCATGGCCGATAGAAATGCCAATCGTGTATACAACAGAACGGACTGCATTACGGACCGGTGGAATCAGAAAAATAGCCACCAAGAGAAGTGCGATGATGAGAATACGTGTGCGCTTTCCTCGAGATGGCGGTGGAACAAATTGGCGAGACATAGATTGATTGTAGCAGAAACTAGGAGATAGATTAGCGAGACGGAAGATCACCGCTTGAGGAGACAAGTTGTTCACGGAATTCGTCAATTGAATCGAGCACGACACCCGCGCCACGCGCAACTGCGGTGAGTGGATCTTCGGCGACGTAAATTGGAATCTTGAGCAAGCCTTCCAAGAGATGATCGAGACCAACGAGCATTGCGCCGCCTCCAGAGAGAACAATACCGCGATTCATAACATCGGAGAGAATTTCTGGTGGAGTAGTTTCGAGAACTTCTTTGATTCCGTCCACGAGATCATTAATTGCCGGCGCGATTGCCTCGCGAATGTCAGAGTCGGTGATAATAACTTCGCGTGGAAGTCCAGTCACCAAATCACGACCACGCACCTGCGCTTCCATGAAGTGGCCTTCAAGCACAGAGCCGATAGCAATTTTTACATTTTCTGCAGTTTTTTCTCCGATGAGAAGTTTAAATTCGTCGCGGAGGTATGAAATGATGTCGGCATTCAAGCGGTCACCTGCAATTTTAGAATTTTTTGAACGCACGATACCGCCAAGAGAAATGATGGCGATGTCTGTCGTTCCTCCGCCGATGTCCACGATCATGGAGCCAACTGGATCTTTTACGGGAAGGCGGATGCCGATGGCGGCAGCCATCGGCTCTTCGATAATATAGACTTCGCGTGCGCCTGCAGATTTTGCAGCGTCATACACGGCGCGGATTTCTACATTGGTGATGCCGGACGGAACGCCGACAACGACGCGAGGCCGAAAAAATTTCTTCGAAATTTTTTCGGCTTTCTGAATCAAGTACGAGAGCATTTCTTCCGTAACTTCGAAATCAGAAATAACGCCATCGATAATCGGGCGTACTGCTTTGATGTGTCCTGGTGTACGGCCGAGCATGTTCTTTGCTTCGGTTCCAACTGCAACAATGCGTCCTGTTTTTTGGTTTACCGCCACAACAGACGGTTCGTTAATCACGATGCCGTGGCCCTTCAAATACACCAAGGTGTTTGCCGTTCCAAGGTCGATACCAATGTCATTTGAAAATGTGTCGTAGAGTTTGTTGAACATGAGAACAGATTTCAGATTAGAGATTTAAGATTTAAGAAGCCCGAGCAATTCAGTAGTTGATACGATCTTGCCCTTCTCTTCGGTGCGTTTTTTTAATTCAACACCGCCGTCTTTCATGCTGCGCGTTGAAACAACAACACGGTACGGCATGCCAAGAAGATCTGCATCGGCAAATTTTTCTCCGGCAGAAGGTCCTACGCGATCATCGAAAAGCACTTCAATTCCCTCTCCTGTTAGTTTTTCGTAAAGTGCATGCGCCTCTTTTGATACCTCATCAGCATCTCCAAGCTGGAGAAGATGAACCTTGAATGGCGCAATTGTTTCTGGCCAGATAATTCCTTTGTCATCGGAGAGCACTTCGACAACAGTCCCCATGAGGCGTCCAAGACCGATACCGTAACATCCCATGATGACGTCCTTCTTCTCTCCTTTTTCGTCAGTATATGCAAGATCAAACGGTGTTGAAAATTTTGTGCCAAGTGAAAAAATGTTTCCCACCTCAACAGCGCGCTGTTCAGTAAGCTTTTCACGGTCTAGCTCAAGGTCGGCAAGCACTTCATCAACATACACTTCTTTGTTAACGGCAATACCTTTTGATTCATCAATGTAAATAGTATCCTCGCCTGCGCCGGTGAGTGTTTGAAATTCATGCGAGAATTTTGAAAATGTTCCGCCTGAAGCGAATGTGAGATACGTGAGATGTCCGATGCCAGCCTTTTGGAAAATATTTTTATAAGCCAGTTTTGCCTTCTCGTAAAATTCTTGATGCTGTGCGTCATCTTTTGAAAATGAATACAGCGCCTTCCAGTAAAATTCACGGCCGCGCATGATACCGCTTTTCGCGCGAATTTCATTTCGGAAAATAGTTTTAAAATCGTATGGATACGCAGGAAGATCTTTGTATGAACTAATGTACTGCTTGAGAATATTTGAATAGGCTTCTTCGTTTGTAAACGAGAGACCAACTTCGCCGCCTGACTTGAGTTCTGTTTTAAACCAGTTGTCGACAATATCGTCGCTCCAACGATTGGATTTTTCCCAGACATCCTTACTTTGAATAACTGACGTGCGCATTTCCATGCCGCCGATTGCATCCATTTCCTCGCGGATTATACCTTCGATTTTTTTGAGTACGCGAAGTCCGAGTGGTAAGTAAGAATAGACCCCGGCCATTTCTTTGTGGATAAATCCGCCACGAATAAGGAGTTCGGCGTTCCGAGCCTGTTCATCGGCTGGGGCCTCTTTTCGGGTCTTGGTAAACAATTGAGATTGCTTCATATATACAGCGATACTACAGGAAATATGGGGGTTTTACAAACTGGGCATAAAACCAAGGATATTGCCAGAAGGCCTTATTTCTGCTATATTCTTTGGGCATCCCGTGGGGAACCCTGTAAAGACGTGCTCTTCCCTGTTTATGCCTTAAATGGCTAAGCTGAAATGCTTAAAAACGGTTTGCCGGTTCCAGTATATGGCCGATTATAATTAATGCGACGGACTTACAGGCCGCGCAATGCAAATGTAGTATGTCTAATGACACTAAGTCGTCTCCGCTCGTAAAAGAGCTTTTTACAGTCGGCGCACACTTCGGGTATTCCCGAACACGCCGTGACCCTTCGACCGCGAAGTTTCTTTTCGGTACGAAGAATAAGGTTGATATTATTGATATCGAGTACACTGAAGTTCAGCTCCAAAAGGCAGCTGAATTCATGAAGAAGCTCGGTGAAAAAGGTAAGAACGTCATTTTTGTCGGTTCAAAGCCTGAAGCTAAGGAATCTGTCCGCCTCGCGGCAGAAAGTCTTGGTCTTCCGTTTGTTACTACTCGCTGGGTTGGAGGAATCCTCACAAACTTCAGTGAAATCAAGAAGCGCCTTGCTCGCCTCGAAGAACTCCGCGCAGCAAAGCTCTCTGGCGATCTCCAGAAGAAATATACAAAGAAAGAACAGCTTCTCATCGGACGCGAAGTCGCGAAGATGGAAGATCTTTTCTCTGGTATCGTTTCTCTTAAGGGACTCCCAGAGGCACTTTTCATCGTAGACCCTAAGAAAGAAATCAGCGCAGTTCGTGAGGCACAGCGCCTTGGAATTCCAGTAGTTGCGCTTGGTAACACTGACTGTGATATCACGCTCGTTGACTACCCTATTCTTGGAAACGACGCATCACGTGCTTCTATCGACTTTATCGTGAAGCACCTTGCTGAAGCGTACAAGGCAGGACGGAAGGATTAATCGACGCGCACTCGGCGTCGTCCCAGA
The DNA here is from genome assembly GCA_964603145.1 of uncultured Candidatus Saccharibacteria bacterium. Taxonomy (GTDB): domain Bacteria; phylum Patescibacteriota; class Minisyncoccia; order Phycocordibacterales; family UBA9973; genus CAITQP01. Next base: position 4,697 of record CAZRTW010000012.1, read on the forward strand.
CTTGATCTGGGATCCAGGTTCGAATTTAATTAGTGGATCCTGAAACAAGTTCAGGATGACCCAAATACAAAAAATAAAAGAAGAAAATTATGCAAATCACCACAGAACAAGTTAAA